>DASWQX010001049.1:0-1857 GCA_036403495.1 Thermoanaerobaculia bacterium | reverse complement strand
CTTCCCCGACTCCTTCTCCCCCGACGAGAACCCGGCGGGGATGTAGGTCTGGACGAAGCTCGCCCCCGTGGGCCCGGCGGCCACCAGACTCTGCCGCACCGTCTTCAACACCGTCCAGGGATCGACCTCCTCGGCCGCCATCGGGATGGCGCCGGCGAGCAGGGCGAGGGCGGAGAAGAGAAGGATGGCTCGTTTCATGGTCGGATCTCCCGTGCTGTCGATGCAAACAGGTGGTGGAGGGGAATCCTTCCCTGGGGGATCAATGCCGAAAATGCCGCACCCCCGTGAACACCATCGCCACCCCGGCCTCGTCCGCCGCGGCGATCACCTCGTCGTCGCGCTTGCTGCCGCCGGGCTGGACGATCGCCGTCACTCCGGCCTGGATGAGCACGTCCGGGCCGTCGCGGAAGGGGAAGAAGGCGTCCGAGGCGGCGACGCACCCGGCTACCGGGAGCTGCGCCTTCTCCACGGCGAGGCGGCAGGAGTCCACCCGGCTCATCTGGCCGGCGCCGATGCCCACCGTCTGGTCGGCGTTGGCGACCACGATGGCGTTCGACTTCACATAGCGCACCACCCGCCAGGCGAACTCCAGCGCCCTTCGCTCCTCCGCGGTCGGCTGGCGCTTGGTCGGGCAGGTCCAGGTGGCGGGATCGTCCGGGAAGGCGTCCGGCGGCTGTGCCAGGAAGCCGCCGTCGATCGCCCGCAGCTCGATCGCGCCGCGGGCGGGCGCGTAGACCGGGCACTCGATCAGCCGCAGGTTCTTCTTGGCGCCGAAGCGGGCCCGTGCGTCGGCGTCGAAGCCGGGGGCGAGCAGCACCTCCACGAACAGGTCGGCCATCGCCGCCGCCAGCGCGCCGTCCGCCGGCCGGTTGAGGGCGATCACCGAGCCGAACGCCGACACCGGATCGGTGGCGACGGCGCGGGCGTAGGCCTCGGCCAGGTCCGCGCCGCGGCCGATGCCGCAGGGGTTGTTGTGCTTGACGATGATCACCGAAGGCTCCGGGAACAGCCCCGCCATCTTGCGCGCCGCGTCGGCGTCCAGGAGGTTGTTCCAGGACAGCTCCTTGCCCTGGAGCGCCTGGAAGCCGCCGAACACCCCGGCGCCGGCGGCGTCCGCGTAGACCGCTCCGCCCTGGTGGGGATTCTCGCCGTAGCGCAGCTCCATCTCGCGCCGCAGCCCGAGCGCTTTGCCGATGGGGAACGGCATTCCGATGTCGTCCGTCTCCTCCGTCCCCTGGCCGCCCAGCCACTCCGCGATCGCCGCGTCGTAGGCCGCCGTATGGCGGAACGCCTTCAGCGCCAGCTCCCGGCGGAGCGGTTCGGGGATCACCCCCTGCCCGGCGGTCAGCGCCTCGATCACCCGTGGGTAGTCGGCGGGATCGACCACCACAGCCACGCCGTCGTGGTTCTTGGCCGCCGCGCGGACCATCGTCGGGCCGCCGATGTCGATCATCTCGACCGTCTCCGCGAACGAGGCGCCGCGCGCCACCGTCTCGCGGAAGGGGTAGAGGTTGACCACCACCAGGTCGATCCGCTCGATCCCGTGCTCGGCGAGGGCGTCGAGGTGGGCGGCGTCCGACCGCTTCGCCAGGATGCCGCCATGGATCTTCGGATGCAGGGTCTTCACCCGCCCTTCCAGCATCTCGGGGAAGCCGGTGACGTCGGAGACGGCGATCACCGGGATCCCCTTCTCCTGGAGGGCCTTGAGCGTGCCGCCGGTCGAGACGATCTCGACCCCCAGGCGGGTGAGGCCGCGGGCCAGCTCGTCGAGGCCCGTCTTGTCGAACACGGACACCAGGGCGCGGTGTGCGGTGAGCATGAATCTCCTTAGAGGTAGGGGCGGCCCTGCGTGGCCGC
>DASWQX010001048.1:0-3095 GCA_036403495.1 Thermoanaerobaculia bacterium | reverse complement strand
TCTCCAGCCACTCGATGCCAATGGCGCGCGCGAAGTCCTGCGTGATTTCGCGGTCGATCTCGATCGTCATAACGTCTCCTCCTCCGGCACAACGGCGCCGGTTCAACGGCGGGGGAGTGTAGCAGGTGGGGAAAGGCGTGCTTTTACTGGACCTCCAGCATCCCCACGTTCTGGAATCCCCGCGGCAGCTTGCCTCCGCGCGAGGCGCGGCTGGCGGCGAACTCCTTCCAGTCCGAGGGCTTCATGTTGAGGTAGCGCTTGCCGGAGTGGACGAGGAGATGGACTCCCTCGGTCATCACGGCCAGCGCGCTCAGCGATTCGGGCTCGCCCTTGGCGGGGAAATTCAGGATCTTCACCCCCTTGCCGCGCGGGAGCTGGGGGAGATCCTTGATCGGGAAGATGAGGAGGCGGCCGGCATCGCTGGCGGCGGCGAGGAGCTCGGCGTCCGGATTCAGGACGCGGATCGGCGGCAGGACTTTGGCGCCGTCCGGCACGGTGATCACGGCCTTGCCGGCTTTCTGGCGGGTCTGAAGGTCGCCCAGCTTGGCGAGGAAGCCGTAGCCGGCCGTGGTGGCCATCAGGTAGAGGTCCTCGTCGCCGCCGATCAGCACGCCCACGAAGGTCGCTCCGGGGGGCGGCGTGACGTGGCTGGAGAGCGGCTCGCCCTGGCCTCGCGCGGAAGGGAGGGCGTGGGCGGCCAGCGAGTAGGTGCGCCCCGTCGAGTCGAGGAAGACGGCGCTCTGGCTGCTCTTCCCCTTGGCGGCCATGAAGAAGCTGTCCCCCGCCTTGTAGGAGAGCTCCTTGGGATCGAGCTCGTGCCCCTTGCCGGAGCGCACCCACCCCTTTTCGGAGAGGACGATGGTCACCGGTTCGGTGGGGACCAGCGTTGACTCGTCCATGGCCTTGGCGGCCTCGCGCTCGACGATGGGCGAGCGCCGGGGATCGCCGAACTTATCGGCGTCGGCCGTCAGCTCGTCGCGCACCTTGCGGCGGAGCTTCGCCTCGGAGCTGAGGATCTTCGCCAGCGCGTCGCGCTCCTTGGCGAGGGCGGCCTGCTCGGTGCGGATCTCCATCTCCTCCAACTTGGCGAGGTGCCGCAGCTTGAGCTCCAGCACCGCCTCGGCCTGGGCGTCCGAGAGGCGGAAGCGCTCGATCAGCTTCGCCTTGGGGTGGTCCTCGGTGCGGATGATCCGGATCACCTCGTCGATGTTGAGATAGGCGATCAGGTAGCCGTCGAGGACGTGGAGACGGGTGAGCACCTTGTCGTAGCGGAACTGGAGCCGCTTGCGCACGGTCTCGACACGGAAGCGGAGCCACTCGGTCAGCAGCTCGCGCAGGTTGAACTGCCGCGGCCGGTGGTCGAGGCCGATCATGGTGAGGTTCACGCGGTAGGTCCGCTCGAGGTCGGTAGTGGCGAAGAGGTGCGCCATCAGGCTTTCGAGATCGACCCGGTTCGAGCGCGGCGTGATCACCAGGCGGGTCGGATTCTCGTGATCGGACTCGTCCCGCAGATCCTCGACCATGGGGAGCTTCTTGGCCTGGAGCTGAGCGGCGATCTGGGTCAGCACCTTGCTGCCCGAAACCTGGTAGGGGAGCGCGGTGATCACCACGTCGCCATCCTCCACCTCCCACGAGGCGCGCAGGCGCAGGGAGCCCGAGCCGGTCTCATAGATCCGCCGGATCTCCTGGCGCGAGGTGATGATCTCGGCGTCGGTCGGGAAGTCGGGACCGGGGACGGCGTCGTAGAGGAGGTCGTCCGCCAGCTTGGGATCGTCGAGGAGCTGGATGCAGGCGCCCACGATCTCGCCCACGTTGTGCGGCGGGATGTCGGTCGCCATGCCGACCGCGATGCCGGAGGCGCCATTGAGCAGCACGTGCGGGAGCCGCGCGGGCATCAGCTTCGGCTCTTCCAGGGTGCCGTCGAAGTTCGGTCCCCACTCGACCGTCCCCTGCTCCAACTCGGAGAGGAGCACCTGAGAGAAGGCGGTCAGCCGCGACTCGGTGTAGCGCATGGCGGCGAAGGATTTCGGATCGTCCTGCGAGCCCCAGTTCCCCTGGCCGTCGACGAGCGGATAGCGCAGGCTGAACGGCTGCGCCATCAGCACCATGGCCTCGTAACAGGCGCTGTCGCCGTGCGGATGATATTTGCCGAGCACGTCGCCCACGGTGCGCGCCGATTTCTTGTACTTGGCGGTGGCCGACAGCCCCAGCTCGGACATCGCGTAAATGATCCGGCGCTGCACGGGTTTGAGGCCGTCCGCCACGCTGGGCAGGGCGCGGTCGAGGATGACGTACATCGAGTAGTCGAGGTACGCCTTCTCGGTGAACTCTGCGAGGGAGAGCTTCTCGATATCGGCGAAGGCGGGCTTGAAGAGCGAGTCCGCGCCGTTGCCGGATTTTTTACGGGATGTTCTGGGCATATGAGCTTGATCAGAGCGGATACCGGATGAACCCTGGCAAATCGAAATGGCGGTCAAAGGAGAAGGCTCGAAAAATTTTCATGTCGTGCATCAAGGCGAAGGAGATGCAGTCTGTAAAGCCGACCTTCTGATCTGCGTATTTCCTCAGCAACTCGATCGCGCCGACTTCATGGGCCGCGGTCGGACGGACGATCCGAAGAGTCTTCGAAGCGTAGAGAGCTTTCGCCACATCTGCCGCGAAGAGCGGGCTCACTCGTCGCGAAAAATAATTGATCGTCTCATTCAGAACGAAATTGGTCGTGATGCAGGGCGTTCGTTCATTCGCCAGCCTTTGCCAGGCGTCGACGGCCTTCCGGTAATGTTGATCGCCCTTCAGATAGCTCGCGATGAATACGCCGGCGTCAATGAAGATCAATCGTCCTCTCCGTAGAGGTAGTCTTCATATCGTTCAGAGGAATCGGCAGGCACCGGGCCGTCATAGACCGGGACATCCTTGAAGAGGGGATCTTCCTCCCACGGAAGCTGCGCGTTTCTTTCCCGTTCTTCGAGAAGTGTGCGAGCGAACTCCTTTGCCTCGCGCATGATTGCCTCGAACGGGTGCTCATCTTCGGGAAGTGGGACGGCGTTGTGTTTCATCGCGCTTTCCTCCTGCTTCTGGAAAGTCTACCACCCACG
>DASWQX010001047.1:0-4214 GCA_036403495.1 Thermoanaerobaculia bacterium | reverse complement strand
CCTGGCGGACCGTGCGCTGGCTGCTCGGCGACGTGGCGGAGAGCGACCGCCGCGCCAGCGCCCAGGCGCAGAGCGACGGCGGGCAGACCTGGGACGTGTCGATCAGCCCGGTCGTCGGCCCCGACCGCGACCGCTGGGCGGTGGTGGTCATCCTCGACATCACCGACACCGTCCGCCTCCAGGAGCGGCTGCGCCGGAGCGAGACCATGTCGGTCATGGGCGCCCTGGTGGCCGGCGTCGCCCACGAGGTGCGCAACCCCCTGTTCGGCATCTCGGCGACCCTCGACGCCTTCGAATCGAAGTTCAAGCGGCGCACCGAGTACCGGCGCTATCTGGACGTCCTGCGCGAGCGGGTTGGCCGGCTCAACGCGCTGATGCACCAGCTCCTCGACTACGGCAAGCCCCCCCGCCTCGACCTCGCCGAGGCCTGCCCGCGGGAGGTGATGGCGCAGGCCGTCCTGGCCTGCGCTCCGCTCGCCGACCAGAAGGGGGTCGAGATCGTCCAGACGGCCGAGCCGGGGCTCCCCTCGCTGAGGGTCGACCGCCTGCGGGTGGCGCAGATCTTCCAGAACCTCCTGGAGAACGCCATCCAGCACTCGCCGGCGGCGGGGTGCGTCCGTTTCCGCGCCCAGCTGGCGGAGGAGGGGAGGGTGCGCTTCCTGGTGGAGGATTCGGGACCCGGCTTCCGCGCCGGCGACTTCGAACGCCTCTTCGAGCCCTTCTTCACCCGGCGCCGCGGCGGCACCGGCCTGGGGCTGTCGATCGTGCAGCGGATCGCCGAGCAGCACGGCGGCGAGGTGGTCGCCGCGAACCGGCCGGAAGGGGGAGCGGTGATGACCGTGACGCTGCCCGTCGCCTATGACAGCGGGGCGGAGCCGCTCACGAGCCGGCCGCGATCTTGACCGTCGCCACCAGGCTGTCCCGCGTCGGCAGCTCGCTGAACACGTGCGGCTCGCGCCCCGGGCGGTAGAGCAGGTAGAAGGGGATGCCGTAGCGGCCGTGCTCGGCGAGAAACTTGCCGATCTCTTCGTTCTTGTTCGTCCAGTCCGCCCGCATCGGCACCACGTTGTGCGCCTCGAACGCGCGGGCGACCTCGGGGGTATCCAGGACCAGCCGCTCGTTGACCTTGCAGGTGAAGCACCAGTCGGCGGTGACGTCCACGAAGACGAGCTGGCCGCCGCGGGCCAGCGACTCGGCGCGGGCGCGGTCGAACGCCACCCAGGGGATCAGCCCGGCGGACTTCGAAGCGGTCAGGCTCTGCCGCGCCTCGCCGCGCGTGCCGGCGGCCAGGAAGAGGGTGGCGGCGACGGCGGCGACCATCCCCGCCGCGGCGAGCCCGCGCGGTGTTCCGGCCGTGGCGACCCGGTGGCGGAGCCAGGTGAAGAGGGCGATGGCGAGCAGGCCGAGCTCGATCGCCGCCAGCGTCTCCGGCGCCACCTGCGAGGAGAGCACGTAGAGCAGCCAGACCGCCGAGGCGGCCAGCAGGAAGCCCATCACCCCGCGCACCGTCTCCATCCACTCCCCCGGCCGCGGCAGGAAGCGGGCGATGCCCGGCGCCGCCGCGATCAGCAGGTAGGGGAGGGCCATGCCGAGCCCCAGCGCGGCAAACACCGCCAGCACCGTCGGCGCCCGCTGGGCGAGGGCGAAGCCGATCGCCGGGCCCAGGAAGGGGGCCGAGCAGGGGGTCGCCATCAGCGTCGCGAAGAGGCCGGAGAAGAAGTGGCCGGCCACCCCCTCGCGCGGACCGGTGCCGCCGAGCCGCGCCAGGCTCTGCGGCAGCGGCACCTCGAAAAGCCCCCAGAGGTTGAGGCAGAAGAGCAACACCACCACGGCGAGGAAGGTGACGAAGCCGGGGTGCTGGAACTGCACCCCCCAGCCCACCGCCGAGCCGGCCGCGTGCGCCGCGATCGCCACCAGGGCGAGCGCGAGGAACGAAGCGAGGATGCCCGCCGCCGTGGCCAGCGCCCCGCGCACCACCTCGGCGCGGCCGTGGCCGGCGCTGCGCACCAAGCCGAACACCTTCAGCGAGAGCACCGGCAGCACGCAGGGCATGGCGTTGAGGATCAGCCCGCCGAGCATGGCGATCAGCAGCGTCACCGCGAGGCTGCCGCCCGGCGTCTCCGGCGCTTTCGCGGACGTCACCGCCACGGGCGTATTCGGCGCCGCGGGAGTCTCCTGGTCAGGACCGACAGACGCTGTCTTGGCGAAGATGGAGCCGTTCTGCGGCTGCCCCCCCGGCGCGACCTTGAGGTCGATCCGCGCCTCCGCGGTCACCGGCGGCAGGCACTGCGAGTCGTTGCACGCCTGATAGCGCAGCGAGGCGCGGATGGGGTAGGTCCCCGCCGCCGTCCCCTTCGGGAGCTGGAACGAGGCCACCATCACCACGTCGCCGTCGTAGACCGCGAGCGGATGGGGCTCGAAGGAGAAGGTTTTCTGCTGGGCCGCCGGGTATTGCACCGTCTCCCCGGGCCACCCCTTGGGAAGCTCGAGGTGGAGGACCGTCGGGATCAGGTACTCGAAGCTCGGCTTGTGGCTGTTGACGTGCCAGCCGTGCTCGATCGTCACCAGGGCCGCCAGGCGGGCCCCGGTGCCGGGATCGTAGGCGGTGCGGTCGGCGTCGAGCACGAAAGTCGCCTTTTGCGGCGGCCGGAGCTGCGCCTCCGCGCGAGCCGACAGCGCGGGGAGCGCCAGGAGGAGGATGAAGCGGAGCCGGGGGAGGAGCGCGCGGGTCTTGATCATCACCCCCGCGAAACAGGAAACGGGGGAAATTTATTCGCGCTGCGGGGGGCTTCCGGAGCGGGGGGATGCCGGTGATACGATCCGCCCCCGTGAAGCTCTCCGCCCGTGCCGCCGCCATCGGCGAATCCGCCACCCTGCGAGTGACCCGCCGTGCCGCGGAGCTCAAGGCGCGCGGCGTCGATGTGATGGACTTCGGGGCCGGCGAGCCCGACTTCCCCTCGCCCAAGGTGGCGGTGGAGGCGGCGCGGCAGGCCCTCGCCGACGGGTTCACCCGCTACACCCCGGGCAGCGGCCTGCCGGAGCTGCGGGCGGCGGTCGCGGAGGTCTATCAAACCCGCTGGGGCTCTCCCTGGAAGGGAGCCGACTCGGTGATCACCGTCGGCGGCAAGGCGGCGCTCTTCCAGCTCGCCCTCGCCCTCTTCGAGGCGGGGGACGAGGTGGTCCTCCCCTCTCCCTGCTGGGTCAGCTTCCCCGAGCAGATCCTGTTCGCCGGCGCCCGCCCGGTGACCGTGGCCACGGCGGTCGACGACGGCTTCCGCATCCACGCCGGGCCGCTGCTCGACGCGGTGACTACCCGCACCCGGGCCATTCTCCTCAACTCCCCCTGCAACCCGACCGGCGGCGTGATCAGCCCCGAGGACCTGCGGCAGGTGGTCGCCTTCGCCGCCGAGCGCGGCCTGATCGTGATCTCGGACGAGACCTACGAGCGCTTCCTCTACGACGTCCCGCCGGCCTCGGCCGCGGCGCTCGCCGCCGAGTTCCCCGACACCGTGGTCCTGGTGGGATCGTTCTCGAAGACCTACGCGATGACCGGCTGGCGTCTCGGCTACGCCCTGGGCCCCGCGCCGGTCATCCGCGCCGTCGAGAACATCCAGAGCCACGCCACCTCGAACCCCACCTCGTTCGCCATGGTCGGCGCGCTGGCGGCGATCCGCCACGCCGAGCCCGAGGTCGAGGTGATGGTCGCCGAATACCGGGCGCGGCGCGAGATCATCGCGGACGGGCTCAACGCCATCCCCGGCTTCCGCCTGCGCCCGCCGCACGGCGCCTTCTACGCCTTTCCCGAGGTCTCGGCCTGCTTCCGTCCCGGCCGCGAAAACTCGATGGCGATGGCCGATTACCTCCTCGAAGAAGCGGCCGTGGCCGTCGTCCCCGGCGCCGCCTTCGGTGCCGACCAGCACATCCGCCTCTCCTTCGCCTGCTCCCGCGCCACCCTCGCCGAAGGTCTGGCGCGGATCGCGGCGGCGCTGGCGCGGTAGGGCCGCTACAGAGAGCTCGTGCCCTTTGGGGCGTCCTGCCCTTCGAAGCCTCACCCTCGGTCCCTCTCCACGAGTGTGTATGGACCGGGGACATGGGTAACACTTGTACGGGGACATAGGTAACGCTTTTTGGGAAGCTGTTTCTGGAAGGAGGAGAAACGGCATGTCCTGGCAGGAGAGCGACCGGATGTCTCTACGAGTGGAGTTCGTGACGTT
>DASWQX010001046.1:0-2818 GCA_036403495.1 Thermoanaerobaculia bacterium | reverse complement strand
CGTAGCGGCCCAGTCGCACCAGCGTCTCAGCCTCGCCCAAGCGCGCGGTCTCGTCCGCGGGCGCCAGCGCGACCGCCTTCCCGTACTGCTCCAGCGCCTCCGGAAGATGACCGCCGTCCCGCAGCGCCTGCGCCAGCCGCCGCCGCGCCTCGGCGTCGTCCGGCCGGGCGGCGACCACGGCCTCCAGATGGAGTCGCGCCTCGGCCGGCGGCAGCAGGGAGCCGAGGTCGAAATGGGCGGTGACGTTCGACGGATCGAGGTGCAGGGCGTCGCGGAACTGTGCGACGGCCCCGTCGCGGTCGCCGTCGATCGCCAGGACCGAGCCGAGGTCCACCCGCGCCTCGACGCTCTCCGGCCGCGCGGCCAGCGCCTTCCGGAACTCCCGCGCCGCCTCCGCGGAGCGCCCCGCCTGGGCGGCCACCCGGCCGCGGATCAGCGCCACCCGCTCCCCCACCCGCAGGTTGGCGACGGCGTCCAGCAGCGGATCGGGAGCCTTCAACCCCACCGCGCCGGCCCGCGCCATCTGCTCCTCCGCCCTGGCGCGGTCGTTGAGCCCGCGATAGGCCAGAGCCAGCGGAACGTGCAGGCGGTTCGCCTGCGGCACCGCGGAGAGCGCGGCCTCCAGGTGCTCCGCCGCGCCTTTGAAGTCGTGCCGCGCCAGCGCCGTCTGCCCGAGGAGGGCGTGCGCCGCGGCGGCGATGGCGGGGACGGCCAGCGCCCTACGTAGGGCGGCCTCAGCGTCGTCCAGGTCCCCCTGGAGCAGCCGGATCTCCCCCAGATGCACCCAGCCCGCAGAAGCGTCTGGCGCCAGCTTCAGGGCCTGGGAGAAACTGTCCGCCGCCTCGTCGAGCCGTCCGGCGGCCTGCTCGGCGGCACCCCGCAGGTAGGGCCAGCGGTAATCCTTCGGATCGAGCTCGGCCGCCCGCGCGAAGCAGTCCGCCGCGGGATCGTTGAAGCCATAGGCGAGATAGACCTGCCCGAGATCCCCCGGAGAGCCAACGGTTCGCATCTCTGCGATCTGCGCCGCCACGGCGGGCTCCAGGCCGGAGAGGTCCGGGGACGCGGTCGGCGTGAGAGCCAGGAGCCCGGAAGCAGGGACATCAAGGACGTAAAGGACGGCAAGGACGACAAGGACAGGAGGCCTGCAAGCGCTCACTTCGGCCCTTCCGCCTTGCCCGTACCGCAGACCAGCGTGGTGTACGTCCGCAACGGCGGCGGCGGGAAGGTCTCGGCGAGGCCGTCCGGCCAGAGGACCCGTACTCCGATCAGTTCAGGTGACTCTCCCAGACCCACCAGCACCCGCGGATCGCTGGCCGAGGCGTAGCTGCCGTCGGTGGCGACCCGACGCCAGAGCGAAGGGGCGCCCTTGCGCTTCACCTCCACCCGGGCGCCGATCATGTCGCGATCCGCTCTGGCTCCCGGCGGGCGGCCCACCAGCCGCAGCCCGAGCCAGGGTCTCTGGTTGCCCGACTCGTTGATCAGCAGACGGACCGGACCGTCCGCGTCCACCACCAGGATGTCCATGTCGCCGTCGTTGTCGATATCGCCGAAGGCGGCTCCCCGCGACACCGCGAGCTTCTGGAAATCCGCTCCCGCCTCCGGCGCCACCGCGAACCGGCCGCCCCCCAGGTTGCGGTAGAGCTGATGCGGCTGGGCGTAGGGCGCGAGCCCTGATCCGGAGCCCATCGCTCCCGTCAGATTGACGGCGCCGTTGAACACCGCCAGATCGAGCCGGCCGTCGTTGTCCACGTCGAGCCAGCCGGTGCCGAAGCCGGTGAAGGGGAGGCTCGGCGCGCCCAGACCCGAGCGCGCCGTCGCGTCCTCGAACAGCCCGCCGCCGAGGTTGCGATAGAAGGTGTTGGTCTCCGCCGTCAGGTGGGTGATCAGCAGGTCGTCGCGGCCGTCGCCGTCCGCGTCCCCCACGGCGATTCCCATCCCCGCCTCGGGTTTGCCGGCGGCGTTGAGGGCCACCCCGGCGAGGAGGCCGTCGTCGCGGAAGGTGAGATTCCGCTGGTTGATCCAGAGGAATCCGGCGGCGCCGTCGTTGGCCACGAAGAGGTCGGGCCAGCCGTCGCCGTCGAGGTCGTCCGCCACCACGCCGAGGCCGGGGCCCGCCTTGCGGCCGATGCCGGACGGCAGCGAGATGTCCTCGAAGGTGCCGTCCTTCCGGTTGCGGAACAGGCGGTCGGGCACCGGCGCGAAGGTCGAGGGGCCGCAGTAGTCGCGCCGGGTGCTCGGAGCGTAGCAGCGGACGTCGTGGGCCACCTGGTAGTCGACATAGTTCACGACGTAGAGGTCGAGCCAGCCGTCGCGGTCGAAATCGGCGAAGGTGGCGCCGCTGCTCCAGCGCGGGTCGTCCACCCCCGCGGCGGCCGTAACGTCCGTGAAGGTGCCGTCGCCGTTGTTGTGCCAGAGCTGGTTCGAGCCGAAGTTGGAGAGGTAGAGGTCGATCCGCCCGTCGTTGTCGAAATCCCCCGTGGCGACCGCCATTCCATACCCCGTCGCCCGGATGCCGCTCGCCGCCGTCACGTCCACGAAATGCGGGACCGGATTCCGTCCCTGCGGCGTGATCAGGTCGTTGCGGAACAGCCGTCCCCACCCCGCCGGTCCGGGATCGGGAGAGCCCGGTTTCAGCGGATGCCCCTGGACCACGAAGACGTCGAGATCGCCGTCGCCGTCATAGTCGAACAGCGCCGCCCCGCCGCCCATGATCTCGGGGAAATAGAGCTCGCCGGTCTGGCCCGTGGAATAGGTGAAGCTCAACCCCCAGTCGGCGGCGCGGTCGGTGAAGAGATCGGCACCGGAGGCCGGAGCCGCG
>DASWQX010001045.1:0-3392 GCA_036403495.1 Thermoanaerobaculia bacterium | reverse complement strand
CGTCGGGCTTGACGTTGGTGGCGCCGTTGGTCGGGCTGATGATGCCGGGGACGGGCGAGACGGCGTCGATCCCCTGGATGACGTTGAAGAAGAGGCGGGCCAGGATGTCGTAGCCGGCCGCGTTGGGGTGGCCGACGTGGTCCGCGGGATCGTTGCTGTAGAAGCTGCCGAAGAGGTTCGGCAGGGTGAGGAAGACGGCGTTGGGGTCCCCCTCGCGCCGGCCGCGCACTCCGGCGAGGTTGCGGATGCGGCCGTTGAGCTGCTCGGTCAGCAGGTTGTCGGCATCCTTGTTGTCGTCGGGAGGCCGGGGGATGACCGTGGCGTGGATGGCGGTGAGGCCGAGCGCCTCGGCGCGGCCGGCCATGGTGTCGAGGTTGAAGATGGTGGTCTCGAGGGAGATGGCGCGCGTGACGTCGTTGGTCCCTTCCATGAGGATCAGCACGTCGCCCGGCTTGCCCAGGGCAAGCACCGAATCGATGCGGGCGAGCCCGTCCGGAGTCTTCTCGCCCGGCATCCCCTCGTTCATGACCGTGGCGTTGACGCCGGCGTTGACGAGGAGCGTCTGGAGGCGCGGCGGATAGCCGGGCCGCGCTCGCCCCGGATCGTCCCCGATGCCCGCGGTGATGCTGTCGCCGAACGCGAGATAGGTGGTGCCGGCGGTCTGCGCGCCGGACGGCCCGGGGAGGGTCGCGGCCAGTCCGCAGAGCAGACCCGCGAAGGCGAGGCGCGAGATCCTCACGGCACTCTTTCCAGCGCAGCGGCGGCGGATCGCTTCGCGGCCGGCCAGCGCATCCGCACCTGGCCGCCCTCGAAGGAGACGACCGGGCGTTCCAGCGGGGAGGCGATCGAGGCCTTGGCCTTCACCCGTCCCGTGGCGTCGAGGTCGAGGACGCTCCAGGAGCGCGGCGCCGCGGCGTCCAGATAGAGGAGGCGCGGGGCGCTCCGATCGCCGAGGAAGGCGGGATAGAGCGAGCCGGAGGGCCCCGCCGCGTGCTCATCCGTCCAGCGGCCGTCGCCGGCGCGGTCGAAGCGGGCGAGGCGCAACTGATAGCCCTTGCCGTCGAAGCGGCTCCAGGCGAGCAGGGCGCCGCCGTCCGCGGTGGCGGCGAGGGCCGGGGTGATGTCGGGCACGGCGTTGTTGGGATAGACGCGCTTCACCGGCTGCCAGGCGCCGCCGGCGTGCAGGCTCCAGACGATCTCGTCGTCCTGGCCGTCGAAGGCGCTCCAGGCGAGGAGCCAGGAGCCGTCGGCGAGCACGGCGCCGGCGAGCGCGAGCTGGCTTCCCGGGCCGGGGAAGGAGACGCGCTCGGGCGCCAGCCAGCGGCTGCCCGTCCAGGCCGCGGCGCGCACGGAGAGGGTGCGGCCGTCGTCCCCCTCCAGCCAGGCGATGCCGGCGAGCCGGCCGCCGTCCACCAGCAGCGCCGGACCGCGCCGCTCGCGCCCCTCCTGCCCTGGGGGTTCGGGCAACGGCCGCGAGGCGCCTTCGTTGCCGATATCGCCGCGCACCACGAAGAGACGGCTTCGTCCGCTGGCGTCCGGCGCGCTGCCGGCGGCCACCCAGCCGGTCGTTCCCCCCTTGCCGTCGACGGTCGCGAAGGCCGAGACCTCCGCCCGCTCCGGCAGGGCCACCCGTAGCGACTTGCCCGAAGGGAGCTCGATCCGCGCGCCCCCCGCCACCGGCAGGAGCGTCAGGGCCTCGCGGTCGCGGAAGGCCTGCAGCGGCTCGTCCTGACCGGAGGCAGCCACCGCGAAGGAGGCGAAACCGAGGAGAACGCAGAGGATTCTCCCGAACGGGCGTCCAGGTGATCTACGCACGTAGGGTATCCTACCGCAGTTCAGGGACCCCCTGCCCGGAGTGGAGAGCTTCCGACTTGTCGCGAAAAAACTATTTTTTCAGATCCCTCACGATCGCCCTCTGCGGCCTGACCCTGGCCGGCGCCCTCGCCTGCCGGCAGGTCCCCAGGCCGCAGGCGCCGGTCCACCGCGGCCCGATCGTGCTGATCACCATCGATGCCCTGCGGGCCGATACGGTCGCCGCGTTCGGCGGTCCGCCCAAGGTCATGCCGGCGCTCACCGCCCTCGCCAAGGAGGCCACCTGGGCCGGCCGGGCGGTCTCGCCGTCGAGCTGGACGGTGCCGTCGATGGCGGCGATCTTCACCGGCTTCCAGCCCTGGCGGGCGCGGAGCTGGGCCAACGACCGCGCGGTGCTCGACGAGCGCTTCGTCACCCTCCCCGAGTCGCTGAAGCAGGCCGGCTACCGCACCGCCGGCTTCCGCTCCAACCACTGGCTGGAGGCGCAGTTCGGCTACGGGCAGGGGTTCGACACCTTCCGCTATCTGCGCGAGGGGAAGCGGGCCGAGCGCTACCTCTCGGAGCTCAAGGGGGGAGCGGACTTCGTCTGGATCCACATCCTGCCGCCGCACGCCCCCTACCTGCGCCGCGATCCGCTGATCGACCGGCTGGACGAGGTCCCTCCCGACCTGCCGCGCGAGGTCAAGCCGCTCGACCTCGAGCCCTATTTCGATCCGGCGGTGAAGCTCCCGGCCGACAAGGAGCGGACCTTCCGCGCCATGTACCGGCTGAACGCCGCCTACGCCGATCAGATGCTCGCCCGCCTGCTGGCCTCCCTCCGGCAGAGCGGCCAGTGGGGCAAGACGCTGCTGGTGGTCACCGCCGACCACGGCGAGGAGTTCGGCGAGAACGGCCAGATCGCGCACGGCGGCAACCTCGGTCACGTGCTCGTCGAGGTGCCGCTGGTGATCAAGCTGCCGCAGGGGTTCCGCCGCCAGCTCGCGATGCCCGCCTCCACCCGGGTCGCCAACGTGCGGGTGGCGCCGACGCTGATCGAGGCCGCCGGCGGAACCCCGGAGCCGGGCACGGCGCCGAGCCTCTTCCAGCCCCTCTCCGCGGCCACGCAAGGAGCGCTCTCGGAGCTCTACCTCGGCAACGGCGTCAACCGCTTCTCGCTGGTCGAGGGGGACCTCCAGCTCCTCTGGGAGAGCCGCTTCGCGCCCCCCGAGCCCGACTACTACCGCGCCCGCTACGCCGGCATCGGCGGCCAGCCGCAGCCGCCGCTCACCCAACCGGTGGACGCCATCTTCGGCCGCCTGGCGAAGGCCTTCGCGGACGTCCTCCCACTCTCCGGCCGCCGCGGCGATCCGCCGAAGCTCACCCTCGTCCGCTGGACCCCGGCGGGCGTCCAGCCGGTGAACGATCCGAACGAGGTCAATCGCATGGCGAGGCAGCTCAAGGCCACCTGGCTGGCCGACAACGGCGCCGAGGTGCCGCCGGGCGCCTCGACGGGGAAGCAGCCGAAGATGACGCCGAAGGATGAGGAGGATCTGAAGGCTTTAGGGTATGTGGCGGGGGGGAAGAGCTGAGGGGGGAAGGGC
>DASWQX010001044.1:0-3235 GCA_036403495.1 Thermoanaerobaculia bacterium | reverse complement strand
ACGGCCACGCCGACGGCGACCCCCACGTCTGGGTGGCGCCGGACACCGTGGCGGTCGCCGCCCGCAACATCGCCGCGGCCCTGGAGGGGATCGACCCCGCCCACGCCGAGGAGTATCGCGCCAACCTCGCCCGCTTCGAGGCGGACGTCGCGGCGCTCGACCGCGAGATCCGCGCGCGCCTGGCCGGCGCCCAGGGGAGCCGCTTCATGGTCTACCACCCCACCTGGGGGTACTTCGCCCGCGAGTACGGGCTCCAGCAGGTGGCGATCGAGGCCGAAGGGAAGGAGCCGAGCGCGCAGCGGCTGATCCAGCTCATCGACCGGGCGCGGCGCGAGAGGATCAAGGTGGTCTTCGTCCAGGCCGGATTTCCCCGCAAGAGCGCCCAGGTGATCGCCGAGGCGGTGGGCGGCCGCGTGCTGGTCGCCGATCCGCAGGACCCGGACTGGCTCGGCAATCTCCGCCGGGTCGCCCGCGAGCTCCAGGAGGCGCTCCCCCATGCCTGATTCCGCGGCTCAACCTCTGGTGGAGGTCCGCGACGTCACCTTCGGCTACGGCCGGGAGGTGGTTCTCGACCACGTCTCGCTGGAGATCGGGGCGCGCGACTTCCTCGCCGTCATCGGCCCCAACGGCGGCGGCAAGACGACGCTGCTCAAGGCGATCCTCGGCCTCGTCCGCCCCTGGTCCGGCGAGGTGGCATTCAATCTTCCTTCCGGAAACGATCCGCGCGGCCGGCTCGGCTACGTGCCGCAGTTCTCGACCTTCGACCGCGATTTTCCCCTGCGCATCGCCGACATGGTGCTGATGGGGCGCCTCGGCCGCCGCTCCCTCCTGCGCCCCTACTCGCGGGAGGACCGCGCCGCGGCTCACGCGACGCTCGACCGCCTGGGCCTGGCGTCGGTGGCCCGTTCGCACGCCTCCGAGGTCTCCGGCGGCCAGCTCCAGCGCGCGCTGATCGCCCGCGCCCTGGTCGCCGAGCCGGAGATCCTCTTCCTCGACGAGCCCACGGCCTCGATCGACGCCGAGTCGCGCGAGACCCTGCGCGACCTGCTCCAGGAGCTCAATCTCGGCATCCCGATCGTCGTCGTCACCCACGACGTGACGTCGCTGGCGCCGATGGTGAAGCGGATCGCCTGCATCAACCGCAAGCTCTTCTACCACGGCGATCCCGAGCTCTCCCTGGAGGTGATGGAGGAGGTCTACGGCTGTCCGGTCGAGCTGGTCACCCACGGCGTGCCCCACCGCGTGCTCCACGATCATGATCACCACTGAAATGCAGCATCACTGAAATGCACGGATTCCTCGACGCCCTCTCCTACGAGTTCCTGCGCAACGCCGTGCTGGCGGGCGTGATGGCGAGCGTGCTCTGCGGCGTCATCGGCACCTTCGTGGTGGTCAAGAAGCTGGCCTTCATCAGCGACGGCATCAGCCACGCCGCGTTCGGAGGGATGGGGATCTGCTTCTTCCTCGGGGTCGATCCGCTGCTCGGCGCGATCCCGGTGGCGCTCGCCTGCGCGCTGGCCCTCGGTGCGGTCGACCGCGAGACCATCCGCTCCTACGATGCGATCATTGGCGTCCTCTGGTCGGTGGGGATGGCGGTGGGCGTGGTCTTCGTCTACAAGACGCCCGGCTACGCGCCGAACCTGATGACCTACCTGTTCGGCAACATCCTGCTGGTGACCCGCCGCGACCTGGCGGCGATCCTGATCCTGGCGGTCTCGGTGCTGGCGCTCCTCTTCGTCTGCTTCAAGGGGATCGTCGCCGTGGCCTTCGACGAGGTCTTCGCGCGGGTCCGCGGCCTGCCGGTGCGGCTGCTGATGGCGCTGCTGCTCGGCATGATCGCCCTGTCGGTGGTGATCCTGATCCAGGTCGTCGGGATCATCCTGGTGGTGGCGCTGCTGACCATCCCCTCGGTGATCAGCCTGATGCTCTGGAAGGACCTGCGCAGCGTGCTCGCCGGGTCGGTCGCCATCGGCGTCGGGATCACCCTCGGCGGTCTCGTCCTCTCCTTCGACTACGATCTCCCCTCGGGCCCGGCGATCATCCTGCTCGGCGCGGTGCTGCTGGTGGCGGTCTACGGCGGCAAGCGGCTGCGTCGGTACCGGCCGGCGGGAGCCTGATCCATATAGATCCTCCGTCCGGATATATGGGGAGAAGACCTGGATAGGCTGCCGAATCATCGGTACATATAGTCATGACGTTTTTCTATATATATTCCTGGTCCCCCAGGCTGGCGGTGGGGCATTTCTATATAGATGAGTCGTCCGGACATATGGATGTGCCGCTAAGCACGCCTGGGGAGACGCCCAGCCAGGAGGGACAGGGTCTCGTCCATATATCTTTGTCAGAAGGATATATATCCCGAAGGTCTCCCCAGCGGGGGGAGGGATTCGTCTATATATCCAAAAGGGAAGTATATATATCCGCGCCCTCTCCCTGGGTGTCCAGCGGGCCTGTTTATATATCCCGGCCGTAAAACTATGCGTCCGGGCCTTTAAACAAAGCAGGGCGAAGAGGGGTCTGCTCCGCCGTGACCGCCCGCAGGCCTCCCGGACCTCCCTCGACTCGCCCCCGGCGAAGCGAGAGCTTCGAGCTGCTGGTCGAGAGGATTCCGGGGCGCAGCGTTCTAAACCAGAAGTATAGCGTCAAGCTGCTCGGCTCGCCGAAGGGGGGAACCCTGCCGGGGGTAGCGCACTTCTTCTCGGACAAGGACTTGAGGGCGTTGCTGGGCTCGGGCGAGGTCTGGCGCGACCTCGATCCCAAGGGCTCGACGCCGAAAAAGCCCGAGGAGATCGGCTCCGAGCTGTTCCATGCCCTGATCTCGGGAGACATCCGGCGCCAGTGGGACAAGAGCCTTGCGACCGTCCGCGAGCAGGGATCGAGCCTGTGCCTCGTCCTCCGGCTGGGCGCCGTCCCGGAGCTGGAAGGCTGGCCCTGGGAGCTTCTCTACGACCGGTCCAACGACGGCTTCCTCGCGCTCTCCAACGACATCTCGATCGTCCGCTATCTCGACCATCCGACCGGTTCGAGCCCGACGAAGATCGTCCTTCCCCTCAGGGTGCTCGTCATCGTCGCCAACCCCGTGGATTGCGATCGCCTCGCCGGCGAGGAGGAATGGGAGCGGTTGAACCGGGCCTTGAAGCCGCTCAAGGACGGGAAAAAAGTGCATATCGAGCGGTTGACTCCGCCGACCCTCCCCACCCTGGAGAAGGCGATGTCCCAGCCCTGGCACATCGTC
>DASWQX010001043.1:0-10149 GCA_036403495.1 Thermoanaerobaculia bacterium | reverse complement strand
GCTGGGCAGGCCGACCTGCCGCAGGCTTCCCATTTCATCATAGGAGTAGGTCACGACGGCGCCGTTCTGGGTTTTGGTCGCAAGTTCGCCATTCAGCGAGTAGGTGTAGGTCACAGCTCCATGCTGCTGGAGGCGGTCTTGTGCGTCGTAGGTAGATGTCACGGTGCCGGAGGGGCCACTCTCGGTCGTGCGATTACCGTTGTCATCGTAATCATAGTGGGCGAGGAGGGTTCCATCCTTGATTACGTCGGCGAGCCGCCCCCCGGAATCGTAGTTGTAGTCCAGAACCTCGGTGACGTTGCCGAGGGTCTCCGCCTTCTCAGTGATGCGCGCCAGTTGGTTATGGGTGTAGGTCGCTTCGTAGAGAGGGGTGGACCCGAAGCTCGCCTGGAGGTCGCTGACCTCACCGAACCCGTTGTAGGTCTGGGCGGTGGCGACCGCTCCCAGGGTCGTGCCTGAGAGCAATCCGTTGGCCGCGTTCCGCTGGAGCGTGAGGCTGCCGGCCTGGACCAGGAGGTCGTCCCGGTCGTACTGGAAGGCCATCGTGTCGGTACCGTTCACGCTCGTGGAGGTGAGATGGAAGCTGTCGTCGTAGGTACGAGTCACCAAGCCGGTCACCGGACCCGACCAGGTGGTCCCGGTCGGCAGGAAGCCGTCGTAGCTGTAGCTGATCGTCTCTCCATCGGGGCTGCTGAGGGAGGCGAGGCGCCCCGTGGTCGGTTCATAGGAGACGCGCGATAGACCTTCGGCTGAGGTAATCGTTGCCAGGCGGCCTCCGGCGTCATAGCCAAGATCGACGGCTCGGCCGTCCGGCCGGTTCACGCGGGTGAGTTGCTGGTCCAAGTTATAGATATAGGTGCTGCTGACGGTCGCCGTCCCGAGAGCGGGTGGATTGTAGGTCGAGAGGAGGTCCACCGGCGTGAAGTCGAATTGATGGAGCGGCTTCCCAGGGGGCGTGACAGTAGCCAGGTTTCCGTTCGGATCATGGGAAAAGGAGATCGCCGCACCATTCGGGCCGATCTGGCGCATCACCCTTCCCGCATCGTCGAATTCGAATTGAACAGTTTGCGAGAGGGGACCGTTGATCGTCTTCAGCCAACCCTTGTCGTCATAGTCGAGAGTGAAGGTGCGGCGCTCTTCGCCCGTTCCTTGAGCCACGGATTTGAGGCGGCCGAGGTCATCGTACCCAAAGTCGATGGATTCCAGGCCGGCGAGCTGGACCGTGGCCGGCCGGCCCCTTTCATTGATGCTCAACGTGCGCTCGCGGCCCTCGGGCGTCCGCAGGGTGAAGCGGCGGTTTGCGGCGTCGTAGGTGCTGATGAAATCCCTTCCGTTGATCGTGAGGGTATCCACCATCGAGGCCAGCGCCAGGGGATCATCGGGATTGGTCAGCAGGACGGCCCTCTGGGCGGAGGCCTGCCGCGAGAGCCCCGCCGGCGTCGAGAGCTTAAAGGAGCCCACAATGGGCCCCAAAAGCCCCCATCGTGGATCCGGCGCGGGGGTGAGGCTCACGGAAGAACCGTCGGGAAAGTCGGTGCCCTGACTTCCGTCCCGCTCCCAGAGATTCGCGGTGAGCTCGCCGCTGGGATCGCGCCGCACGCTGAAGCGTGAGCCATCCTCGATGCGATGTGTTTGATAGTGTGTCAGCCGTCCCATGCCGCTCGTGAGGTCGACAAAGTAGAGCCCCGGGCTGCCGTTCGTGCGGACGAGCGTTTTCTCCGCTCCGGCCCGGTCCTTGGCTCGGTTGAGCGAACCGAATCCAAAAAAGTCGTAATGGCTCTGTCCACCTCGGGCGTCTTGCGAGGACTGGATCAATCCACCCGTGCCATAGCTGAAGGTGAGCTGCTCGCCGGCGGGATTCTTCACCTGGCTCAGGTAGCTGTCGCCGTCCAGCCCCAACTCGGTGCGCTGGCCGAAAGGGCCGATCAAAGCGGAGAGAGCCCCGGTCGCCGTGCGCTCGATCCGGGTCAGCTTGCCGTCCACGTCTCGAATCGAGGTCAGCAGCCCATTGGCGTCGTAGTCGAAGGCGTAAAGTATGGCGCGGGTCAACGGATCGATCGTCTGGAGATGACGCCCTGAGCTGTCGAAGACGTAGACCTGGGTTCCGGACTGATCGGGAAGGATCAGATTGCTCCCGGTGAATCCCGCGAGCGCGGGAGACTGGCGGAACACGGAGGAGGAAGACGAGAAATCAAAGTTTCCATCCGGAGCCACAGCGACCGCGTCCACGAAGTCGAGCGCGACTCCGCGAGCGGCAGAACCGTTGTCGCCGAAGGGCGGGCTATCCTGCGGAGCCCCCGCGAGGGTCGAGATGACTCCGTTTGGAGCGACGCGGCGGACGAGCCGATTCCCTGTGTCCGCGATCAGGAAGCCGCCATCCGTAGTCGCGGCGACATGGGTTGGAAACAACAGGCAGGCGCTGGTTGCCGGGCCGCCGTCGCCGCAGTAATCCCCGTTGGCGTTCACGCTTCCCGCCGCGGTCGTGATCACACCGTTCGGTGCGACGCGACGCACCAGGCCGTAGTACGGCTGCGCGATGTAGAGGCTCCCATCCCGTCCGAGGGCGATGCCCTGCGGGCGGAAGAGGTCCGCGTCACGAGCCGCGCCGCCGTCTCCGATGCCGTCGGAGGGGTGTCCTCCTCCCGCGATCGTTTGGATCCGGCCGTTGCGGTTCAGGTAGAGAATGCGATCGTTTCCGGAGTCCGCGATGTAAAGGCCGCCGTCCGGCGCCAGGGCCAGGTCGATCGGAGATGCCAACGCCATGGATCTTCCGGTGCAGTCTTCGCAGTCGGTTGTGGCGGCCGCATGAATGCTCTTCGCGGAGTTGGGACGGTCGGTGAGCTGTCCCACCCCGATTCCGCCGCCGTCGCAGACTCCGGCTACAGTGGTGATGATGCCCGCCGGGTCCACGCGCCGGACGCAGTTGTTCCCTGTATCCGCGATCCAGACTGATCCGTCGGCTGCCGCTGCCACGCCGGCAGGTTGCCGCAGATGGGCGCTCGTCGCGGAGATGCCTTCCCCGCAATCCGCCGGCCCGCCACTACTGACGTCCGGCTCGCATCGGGTACCGTCGCCGGCGAGAGTGGTGATGATTCCCGCGGGATTCACGCGCCGGATGCGGTGATTGAATTGGTCCGCCATATAAAGGGAGCCGTCGCTGCCGAATGCGAGCCCCGCCGCGCCCGAGATCTGGGCAAGCTCGGAGCGTCCACCGTCGCCGCTATCGCCCGATTGTCCTGTCCCAACCGCACGGTATAGGAGCGGCGGCAGGCTCGACGCGCTCCGGCGCCCCCCGGTCCCGAGGTGGAGTATGTGTCCTGCCGGGTCATAGCTGTGGTGAACGTCGAGGCGCCATCCGCCCAGCCCCAGGGCCCGCGCGTCCCAGCCTCCGAGCACGGTTCGCGCCACCTCCTGGACCGATTGCGTGCGGCGGCGAACAAACTGAATCTCGCCTCCCTGCCGTCCACGGCCGATCGCTCCGTATGCTGAGTCAGGGAACCTCTCCCAGGCCTCCGAAAGCGTGAGCGGGTTGAAATAGACGAGATCGTAGACGAAGGTTTTTGTGAGGGTCAGCGGTGCGGCGCCTTGCAGGAGACGACCGTAGGCGTCCAGCCCATCCCAGGTGAACGTAAACGTCTGATTGGGCTGCGGAGGGAACGACCGCACGATCCGTTGTCCGGCGATCTCAATCTCCAGTTCGACACGCTTGAGCGAGCCTGGAACGGTCGTGCCGGTGACCTGGATCTTGGCCGTGTAGGACGAAGTCCGGCCGGGCACCTCATCACTGCGGTAGGTCAGCGAAAACGGCGTTCCGACGATGCCGACCTGCTCGCCCAGAACCTGGCTCTGGCACTCAATGATAGATCCCGAGGCGCAGTCGTTGTCGTCGTCCGTTTGGCCCTCGTCCTGCGCTGTGTCGTCATCCGGCGGCTGCTCCGCGTCGTCCGGCGGACCGTACGGCCAGTTACAGTCCCATGGGCTGAAGTGGCTGATCGGAACCCGCCACAAGCTCTGACCGGCCGCATAGAGACTGCCCAGGGCGCGCAACTCGTCCGCCGTGATCGAGATCGCGGCCAGGGACTCCGCGTCCGCCGGTTGGCCGCTGCCATCGACGTCGATCAGTGCCCGCCCGGCGGTGTCCGTGCCGAGAATTGCAAGGATTCGGCCGTTGTCAGATCCCATCCATGCGGCGGCGCGACGATCGTAAAAACCCGTGGGCACCGTCCCGCCGACCGGGAAGCCGAGGAAATTCTCAACATACAGAGAAACGGGCGTGCTGAATTCGACCCGCTCGATACCGGCAGCGGCCGCCTCGTCCACGGACAGCTCCGCGGCCCAGGTGTAACCGACGTTCGCGGGCAGCGGTCCAGGCATGGCGAGCGGCCCGTTGGCGCCTACCGTATACTCCGTCGCCCTCACATGGAACGAAGAGAGAGGATCACGGCTTCCGTCGGAATGCACGATCTGGGCGGTCACTTTTGCCGGGAAGAGCAGGGTGGCCCGCCGTTGGCCGTCCGCGTCGAAAGTCGCACTGCTTCGCGCAACCTGGAGTGCAGGAGCTCCGCTCGCGATCGCCGTCACCGCCGGATCGAACGGTATGACGACCGTGTCCGCCAGAACCGTGTAATCGCGCCATGGTGCGGCGACCTGCCGGTGGACAGTAAGAAAACCGGTCTTCTCGAAGACGATCGTCAACGCACCACCGCCATTCACCGCCAGGTCGAAGGCGCCGTCCACTCGGGAGAGCGTGGTTCCGAATTCAGCATGATCGAGAACCTCGACATGCACGCCGGAAACCGGCGCACCGTTCCTGTCGATAACCCGGCCCCGTAGGATGGCAGTCCTTTTCGGATCGATCACGCCAGGGGCGACTCCCGACTGGATTGGGTGGTCGCCGCTGTAGAGGAAGGCTGTCGCCGAGGCAATGTCGGTTGCGACCGTCCGATTCAGCGGAGTTGCCACCGTCGAAGGATCGGGTGGGAGGCCCTCTTGGGAAGACCCTGGGACCACGACGCTGACGGGAGCACTTCGGTTGCCGGCTGCATCCGCCAGCGTCACAGAGAGGCTGTCGCCACTCTCCGCAGCGATGAATAGGCTAAAACCTCCGCCGGGTCCTGCTGTCGTCGTAACCGTCGATCCCGTGCGCGTGTTGGTGACGATCGCGGAGGCGCCGGCCTCGACGGACCCGGCAGAGGCGCTCACGGTGACGGTTCCGCTCCCACCCGCAGTCACGGTGACCCGGCCAGGATCGACGGCAGGGGGAGGTACCGTGTCGAGCGTGACGTTGATGGTCGCCTGCCCCGTGTTGCCCGCCCGGTCCTTGACGAGGAGAAGGACAGAATTGATTCCCTCCTGGAGCGAAAGAGGCGCGGAAAAGGAGTTGTCCGGAGCGAGGGTGACCCCAGACCCATTGATGGTCACCGTCCCCGGCTCACTGATGGTCCCTACGAACGTCTGATTCCGAAGCGTGGTGAGCGTGCCGTTCGTGGGCTGGGTCACTACGATCACAGGCGAAATGGTATCGATAGTGAAGCTCACCGTGCTCGGTTCGGAGATGTTGCCCGCACGGTCCTTGACTGTCGCGCTGGCTATCACGGGCCCATCAGCCAGTGAATTCACCGCCGTGCAGGTCCCTCCCGGCGTGCCCGAAGTGCAGAAAACCGTAAGCGGTGATCCATTAACCTGGATCGCCACGCTTGCGGGATCGACGCCGGAGCCGAGGTCACTCCACTCCAGCTCGAAGGCCGGGCGGGAGGTGCCGAGATACGCACCTGCATGTGGCTCACGTATGGTCACCATAGGGCGCGAGACATCGACGTACAATGCCAGATCCCAGATGCGAACCGGCGGGAGAAAACCGAAGATGCGGAGACGGTGCCCGGTGGCGTCTACCTGCGCAATAGCCAGTTCGCTTGCTGCCCAAACTGAATCATTGCTTGGGTCGACGGCGAGCGCGACGATGCTCTCGAGAATCCCAAAGGGACGAAGCGTTGCGAGCGTCTGCCCGGATGGCCCGACCCGCCGCAGCTCGGTTGCAGTCGCTGCCCAAGCACCACCGCGGAGATCAGCGACGACCTGCGTAGGGTGGGACAAAGCGACTTGCCTGATGAGCGAGCCATCGGCAGTGAGAGTGCGGATTCCGTCTCTCCAGGCCACCCATAGATTGTTCGTGATTGAATCAACGTCAACCGCGCTCACGTCTACGAGCGGGATGCTTCGAACCACACCACCGGTCACCGCATCGTAAGCCGCAACACCATGCCCCGTTGCGACCCAGAGGATCGCGTGGCGCTGATCGACCGCTAGCGACTTGATACTCTCCGAAAGCTGCAGGGTATGGAGCCGCTGTCCGGAGGAGGAGAAGGACAAAAGGTTGCGGCCTACTGCGAGCCACACCGCCCCGTCATCCTCGAAGACAGCCAGATCGGTCTCCGGAACATCAATGAGCGGGAGTGAAATCGGCAGATTGGCGAGCGGCATGGAGAGCTGCTTGGCGCCACTGAGCGAATAGCAGTAGAGCGTCCGGCTGGCGTAGAACCAGATCGAATTGCGGCGATGATCGACGGCGATGGCCCGAGCGCTCGCGGTGTCCCCGATTTGAAGAATCAGGTGGCCATCTGTGGTGGCGAGCTTGAGGACACCGCCGGATTCCGCCACCCACAACGAGTTTCCTTGCGGAAGCTCCTGACTGCTCAGCTTCGAGCTGTTGAGCAAAAATGCCAGTACTAGCGCTGCGGCACGTCCCAAACGGGTACTCAACATTGCAGTCTCCTCAAGACACAGACCTGTGCAACCAGCGACTTGAAGCGTCGCCGCCGGCGCAGCATGCAGAGCCAAGGCGAACGCCACGGCGCTTGCAATCTCTTGGGCTCCTGTCAGATCGTCAACAACTATTGTAGGCGCGATTGAGTCCCAGGTCAATCTCGGTTGCTCAATCATCCCCCTCAGGACTTCGCTACGCATCTTTAGTTTTGCGCAACGTGGAGAGGATCGTCCGAAATAATTTCTTGGGTCGGTGAGGTGGCCGGCGGCCTGACCGGCGACTTCCGGGGGGAGAGGTGCCAGCCGTTTCGCGACGTCAGTGACTCTTTCTACAGGCTCTGAGCCTCGACAGAGTGCGGAGGATGGCACCACCTGGCAGAGAGGTGCGGGAGAGGCTGGGGAGAGGTGCCAGGCGATTCGCAAGGGTCCGCAAGGTCCAAGGTTGGTTTGCCTGCCTGGTTCTCCCGGCTGCGACATCCTATGGAGCCACTCGCGTAGGCTGCTTCTTCAGCATGGCCTGCTACCTCATTCTGGCATATCGGCTCTCGTCGGCGATTGACGAGGTTGACGCGCGACCCGGCCAGCCGTTCGTGCATGGCCGCTTCAATACCGACGGCATCCTTAGAGAAGTAGAGAGCATGAACATCGAAGTTGAACGGAACCGACGCGTCACTCAGCTCCCGGATCCGGTCCATAGGGTCGAGTCGGCGTGTCATTCCGACCTTTACCATCCTCTCTCCGAACGAGCCGATATTCGAGATCACGTACACGTATCCGGCGCGAATATTCGCAGCTCTATAGTCCACGTCTTCGATGGCTTTGCGCACGTCGTCGAGTTGCCCTCGCAATCGCGCGGCGCCAGCCTCGTCGCCATTCGCGACCAGCGCTTCTAGTGCGTTGACGTAGTGCTGTCGCTCCTTTTCGAGCCGCACACGCTCGCGCTCGATCTCTTGTGCTACCTTGCGCTCTTCACGCAGGCGCTCTCGTTCAATTCGCTCGGCCTCTTTCTCCTCGGCTTGCTTTTGCAAGAAGTCTGCAGTGAGCTCGAGCTCCTGCACACGCAATTGGAGGTACGGCGTTGAAATTCGGATCGTCATCGTCTTGCCCAGGCGCTCAATGGTATCTGCGACCTTCTTAAGGCGTTCGACCGCCGCAGAGAGCTTGTAAGGCTTTAGACCTCGCACGAGGTTATCTGCCTCGGCGTTGAAAGCCCTCAGCATAAGCTTTGAAAAGTCACGAACCATAGCGCGACCTTGAGGGAGCGAGCCGTTCACCGTCCAGTTCGTGGAGCCCTGCACGGCACCGCCGTCTTTTCGCGTCATAGCCTTGATCTTGTCTTCAAGTTGGGCCAGCGCACTTGTATAAGCGACAGCGTCGGTTAAGGGATGCCGATATCGGTAGATGCCCGATTCCTGAAGTAGTGTTAGATCTTCGGTCTCAATAATCGACTTGCGTACTTCCGCGAGTTGCACTTGCAGTTCCTGGACGGCTGCTACTGCTGCTGAGCGCTCATGTGCCAGCCGTTCCGCTTGCTCGGTGATTTCGCGTTGTAGGCTGGCTCGCTTCGCTTCGAGTTGCACGACGGAAAGGATGCCGAGCGTCTCCAACTGCTTCTGCATCTCATCACGCTGTGCGCGAAGGTTTTGAGTCTCAGTGAGCAGTGCGGTCGCCAGCTTGCGCGCACCAAACCAAGGGACGGATGGCGGCAACTGACTGTCGGGTTGCGTCATCGACATATCTCTCCCAATCTTTGTGGCGATCGCACGCCTGAGGAGGGTAAATCTGAGATTCTATTGTACCTTGTCCGCTTGGCGCGCGGAGCCGTGGTAAAATTAAAGGATGAGAAATGAATAGGCGGCGGACTCGTGACCCCTCGAAGCGAGGCCTGCCAGGTCTCCCTCTCCTACGCCGGCGAGCAGCGGCAGAAGAGGTGCCAGGCAACTCTCGCCACTGGTGCGCGAGTTCTCCCCTATAGTCCACAGGGAGAATTGCCGGAGCTGGAGCCGATGTCTCGGCTGGCGGAACCACTCGGCGATGGGCTCCGACACGTAGTCTTCGAAGCAGGACCTGTGGAGGTCGATTGCCATGGAGTGCCAAGTCCGAGCCTATAACGATCAGCCGCCCGAGTAGAGTCTCGGCCGCACATCACGCCGGCACTTCAGCAACCAGAGGCTTGAGCACCGCCTTCTCAAACTCCACATAGAGGAGGCCTTCCAGATCCTTATAGGCCTTCCAAGCTCCTGTAGCCTCGTACCGGTCTTGGTATGGCGACGTTGCGGCGGCACCCCGGTCTTCGACGGTGTTGGACCGCCACGTCCACCAGAGAACGAGGGAAAAAACTGCGAGCACCGTCAGTCGCACTGCCAGCATCATGTCGGCTGGCCAGATGCGCAACACCCAAGTGCACAGCACGACGCTCACCAACGAGGAGACGATGCAGATGGCGAGCAGCGGCACGAAGTAGAAGATGAACCGGCAGCCGTAGGAGTGGGTGAACGATTCCTCGTAGTAGCGACGCAGGTTGTCCGCAGGTTCGCGAGCTTCCAGCGAGTTCCAGAACGGATACCAGAGGGCGTCCGCCTGCTCCTGATCGAGCTTCATGCTTTTGCACTCCGCGACCGCCCGGTTGCTGGGCCGGCAGTAGACAAAGAACTTTGACTTTAAGCCCTTCCCGTTCGGCAGGTGGTCAATCACGAAGAGAATCCACATCAACAGCGCAGAGATCGTGGCTGCTCCGACGGTCTTCGTGAGGATCTGCCCGACAGCTTCCATCTTCTTCCCGAACAGATCGAGAAACTCATCGGGAAGATACAGCACTGCGAAGAAGACGACGACGGCGACGAGCAAAGTGATGACCTTGGACTTCTGCTGGGCCTGGACGGTCATGGCCTTCTCCCGGCGGTCAGTGGAGACAGCAGCAGTAGGCCCACTGCGGCTTGTGATCTAGAAAACATAGAAATGTACATCTGAAAAGCCTCTTTTCTTTCTGGTCGAACAGGTCGACGGGCTGCCCTCTACTTGACGGACTGATCGATGTCTTTCCCATCGAGTGCGGCGCCAGACTGGCACCGGCGGAAGGTTGCTACCGACTCTTATAACACTCGTGAAAGCGCGCGGCAAATAGGCGCAATCGCACATGGCTGTGTGGAAAATCTTGGAGACGCCCTTGTGCATCAGGCGTATGCGAGAGGCGACCCGCTGGCCGGCCCAGCCATGCGTTCAGCCTCGCCGCACCCACCCGGCCGTGGTAACATCTGATGCATGCGCACCACGCTCGATATCGCGGAGGATGTTCTGCTGGCGGTCAAGGAGAGGGCGCGGCGGCAGAAGCGCAGTGCCGGAGATCTCCTGTCGGAGCTCGCCCGGGAGGCGCTGACCCATAGGTAT
>DASWQX010001042.1:0-1855 GCA_036403495.1 Thermoanaerobaculia bacterium | reverse complement strand
TCTACAAGGCGCGCCGTGAACGTCCCGCTTTCCTCATCTGGGACTAAAACCCTCGTATAGGGCTTTCTCAGCACATCCCGAGCTTTGATATCTTTCATGACCAACACCCCTTCAGTTCGTTAGCTCTTGTGAAGCCAAGAGTTCCTCGTACCTGTCTAAGTCGGTTTCCAACTGATCCAGAATCCCTCCCGCTGTAAAGCGGTTAAGGCCGCCCGGATGGCTTGGAATACTGACTGGCCGGCTTGCAGGAAAAGCGTCACTGACCCATGTTGGCTCTTTCCCTCGGTTTGCTCGCCTCCTTCCAAGACGCTTAGCCAGGGACTCAAGTTCAGTGCTCTTGATTCCACCACGCCCCCTTAGACCTTCGATCTGGGAGCGGTACTTCTGGATCTTCTTAAGATCCACCATGACATCGCCCATGATATCGTTCCGCTCCCAAGACGTCAAGTCCCCTACGCTTACTTCTTGGCACTCCATCGCGCCCGGGCCGCATTTCTGGCACTCTCCGCCCGCTCCTCCGCCGTCATCTTCGCGGCTCGCGCCGTGCCTCCCTTGGCTCCCCCTAGTTTGCCCAGAGCGACGGCGGCGGCGTTCTTCTCCCGCTCGGGCGGCGGTGGGGGCGCCTCCCCTATGGCTTCCTGGAAGACCTGGAAAGCAAGCTCATTAGGATCGCGGGGTCTGCGTGGGCGCTTAGGCATGCCACCGATGGTAGCACGGGCGGCCCGTACAGGCGCCGCCCGTGGTGCTGCTACGCGGGATGGGCGGGGATCACAGGGGCGGGGTTGCCGGACGGCTCCGAACCGTCCCCCCGGACCCACAGACGCGCCAACTCGGCCGCCAGCGCCTTGCACTGGGCGAAGGTCCGCATGGTCGCGAGGATGCGCCCGGCGGGGACATAGACGAGCGTATAGCGATGGCAGGAGGGGAGGCCACGGCCAGCCGCCGCCCCTCGGAAGGCGCCGAAGGGAGCCGACACGAACCCCGGCACCTCGGCCTCCCGATCCTCCAGCATCACGCGGAATCGCCCCTTGCGCCATGCGAGGGGGATAGGACGGCCAGCGCGGGCGCGAGCGTCCATGTAGGCGTCGGCCGCCGCCGCGAGCCACGATCCGACCGAAGCGAAGGCTTCACCCTCTGCGGCCCGCTTCCATCGAAGGGACTGCTTCTCTGTGGCGTGGACGGTGAACGTGGCGATCTTCACCGCTCGCCCTCCCGCTCCTGCTGGCGCTTCAGCTCTTCCGCGAAGCCGACAGGGTGCAAGGCATCGTCATGAGCCTGTGCGGTGTCAAAATAGGCGCGTTGCAGCGCGAGGTACAGGTCCCCGGCCCATGCCAGGAAGGCGCCGGGGCTCGCCTTGCCGTGACGGCGCGCCGCCTCGGTCCAGGCGGCTTTCTGGGAGGACGTCGCCTTGACCGAGACGTTCCGGGTGGCGTCGGGAGGATAGGACAGCTTGGAATCCCATCCCATGGCTCAGACCTCGTAGAGCATGATGCCGTCCGGAGTGGTGGGATCGGCTTCGATGCGTACCAGCTCGGTCAGGCGCCAGTCCGGAAGGCTGGGCTCCGGCAGCTCGCGCCAGACGGCGAACCACCTGCCGAACAGGTAGAAGATCATCAGCTCGGCTTCGTCTGGCGTCTGTGTCGGCGTCCAGGCGTCCTCCGGGTCCTCGACGGTGGCTGGGTCCGGGGAGGTGAATTGGATCGCTACCAGCCGGTCGTAGAGGTCGCGGCGGGCGGCTTCCGTGTAGCGGGTGAGGTCCGGGGGCGTGCGGTAGACTTCCGGCAGCTCGGGCATGGACGTGCTCCTTGCTCGGGTCAGGCTCGGCGGACGTGTTCGCGCACCCCGTCGAGCCGCT
>DASWQX010001041.1:0-5591 GCA_036403495.1 Thermoanaerobaculia bacterium | reverse complement strand
GACCGCGTCCTCAGCCCCTCCCAGTGGGATCGCCTGCAGGTCCCGGTCGACCTCGTTTTCTTCTTCTACAACGGCTCGCTGGGCCAGACCGTCGCCTTCTACCCGAGCCCGGCCGGGGCCACCGAGTCGCTGCTGCCGCTGGAGACGTGGGAGGAGATCGTGCGCGCCAACCCGCGGGTCGCGGGGCTGGAGCCCGACGTCGAGGCGCTGCTGGTCTCGCGGCGGGACCAGGCCTGCGCCTGCTACATCGTGCCGATCGACGCCTGCTACGAGCTGGTGGGGATCGTGCGCCGCCACTGGCGGGGGTTCCACGGCGGCGAGGAGGCGTGGCGGGCCATCGAGGAGTTCTTCGCGGCGTTGAGCGCGCGCAGCGAGTCGGCGCGGCGCGAGGCGAGCGGATGATCGACCTCGGCTTCGCCGTCCTGGACGCCCGCGCCGAGCCCTACGCGGCGGCGCCCACCCTGGTCTTCCGGCTGCGGATCACCGAGGGGACCGGCGAGCGGATCCACGCCATGGCCCTGCGCTGCCAGATCCAGATCCACCCTAAGCAGCGGCACTACGGAACGGCCGAGGAGGAGCGGCTGTTCGAGCTCTTCGGCGCGCCGCCGCGCTGGGGGGAGACCTTGCAAACCCTTCTCTGGACCCACGCCTCGCTGATGGTGCAGGGGTTCACGGGGACCAAGGAGGTCGACCTGCCGGTGCCCTGCACCTACGACTTCGAGCTTACGGCGGCCAAGTACTTCCACGCCCTCGACGACGGCGAGATCCCCCTGCTGCTGCAGTTCAGCGGTACCGTCTTCACCCGCGGCGAGACCGGCTTCAGCGTCGAGCCGGTGCCCTGGGAGAAGGAGGCGCCCTACCGCCTGCCGGTGCGGGTCTGGCGGGAGCTGATGGACCAGTACTTCCCCGGCCAGGCCTGGATCCGCCTGCGGCGGGAGAGCTTCGACGCGCTCCACGACTTCAAGGGAAGGCGGGCGCTGGCCACCTGGGACGACGCCGTCGAGACCCTGATCCACGAGGCGAAGCGAGGGGACCCGTCGTGAGCTTCGAGCTGGCCCAGAAGGTCGCCGACGCCGTGCTCTACGAGGGGTACGTGCTCTACCCCTATCGCGCCTCGGCGGGGAAGAACCGCATCCGCTGGCAGTTCGGCTGCGTGGTGCCGGCCGGCTACAGCGAGCTCGGGGGGAGCGAGCCGTCGGCGATGCAGACCGAATGCCTGATCGAGCCGGCGGTCCCTCTGTCCGACATCCACCTCGACCTCCGCGTCCGCTTCCTCCAGGTCCAGGCGCGGACCATCGAGGAACCTGTGGGCGCCGGCTTCCGTCCGGTCGAGACCCTGGAGGTCGGCGACCGCATGCTGGTCACCTGGGAGGAGGGGGTCGAGCGCCGCTTCGACGCCGCGGCCATGCCGCTGGATGAGCTGCTGGCCGGCGAGCGGCGGATTTCCATCGAGCTGCCGGCCGGGCGGGAGATCGAGGAGGTGCGCGGCGAGGGTGGAAAGATCGTGGCCCGGATCGTCCGCGAGCGCTGGCCCATTTCGGGTGTGGTCCGTGTCGCCGCCGAGCCACAGGGCGACCTGATCAAGCTCCGGGTGCGGATCGAGAACCTCGACGGCTGGCGGGAGAACGCCGACCGGGAACAGGCTCTCCGCCGCTCGATGATCGGCGCCCACACGCTGCTCGCCGTGCGCGGCGGCGCGTTCGTGTCCCTCCTCGATCCACCGGCAGACGCGGTGGACGCCGTCGCGGCCTGCGCCAACCTCCACACCTGGCCCGTGCTGATCGGCCCCGAGGATTCCCGCGACGTGGTGCTGTCGTCGCCGATCATCCTCTACGACCATCCGGCGGTGGCGGCGGAGAGCGAGGGGGATTTCTGCGACGCCACCGAGATCGACGAGATCCTGACTCTGCGCGTGATGACCCTGACCGAGGACGAGAAGCGCGAAGCCCGCGGTACCGACGAGCGGTCGCGACAGATCATCGAGCGCTCCGATGCGAGCTCGCCCGAGCTGCTCGATCGCCTGCACGGCGTCGTCCGTTCGCTGGCGGCCGAGCCGGCTGAAGATGGGGCACGGACCCGGGAGACGCTCTCCGAGCTGGCCGAATGGGAGACATTTCTCAATCCTCCCGGCGTGGTGCCGCCCGAACAGGCGTCGATCGAGGTCGGCGGGACGCTGCTGTCGCAGGGCTCGCGAGTCCGGCTGCGCCCCACCCGGCGCGCCGACTCCATGGACCTGTTCCTGGCCGGCCGCGTGGCAACGGTCGAGGGGGTCTATCGCGACGTCGAAGACGTGGTCTGGGTGGCGGTGAGCCTCGAGGGGGACCCGGCAAGCTACCTGCATAGCTCACATGGGCGGTTTTTCTACTTCTACCCGGACGAGGTCGAGCCGCTGGACGCCGACGCCGGGGGACTCTCGAATTTGGAAAGGAGACTTTATGCGACGTCTGATCCTGGGCGTGCTGGCGTTGCTGGCGGCGGTGATCGTCATCCAGAACGCGCCGGACCTGGTCCGGTACCTGAAGATCTCGCGGATGTAGCGAATCGTTCGGCCGGAACGCTGATCGCCTGTGTCGGCAACATCTTCCTGGGCGACGACGGCTTCGGCGTCGAGGTGGCGCGGCGGCTGGCCACGCGGGAGCTCCCGGAGGAGGTGCGGGCCGTCGACTTCGGCATCCGGGGTGTCCATCTCGCCTACGAGCTGGCGGACAAGAGCTACGAGACGGTGATCCTTGTCGACGCCACGCCACGGGGAGGCGCGCCGGGGACGGTTTACCTCATCGAGCCCGACCTCGACCGTCTCGGCGAAGTGGGCGCGGGCGCGGCCGACGCCCATGGCATGGATCCCCAGACCGTCTTCGCGCTGCTCAAAACCCTGGGGGGAAAGCCGGGACGCGTGTTGATCGTGGGCTGCGAGCCGGCCTCGACCGAGGACGAGATCGCTCTGAGCGAGCCGGTCGCAGCGGCCGTGGAGGAAGCGGTAAAGCTGATCGTGGAGCTCGTCGAACGGGGCGATCCCGCCGCGCTCGGCCCTGCCGAACAGGCAAAAGAGGAGAGAGTATGAACTGGTGGCAATGGGTGCTCATCGTCGTGGCGATCGGATTCATCGGGGTGGTCGGGTTGCAGCTTCCCAGCCTGCTGCGCTATCTCAAGATCAAACGGATGTAGGGAGGTGACCGATGTGTCTGGCAATTCCCGGTAAGCTCGTCGACCTTCCCGCCGAGCGTCCGCAGTTCGCGATCGTCGAGGTCGCGGGGGTGCGGCGCCAGGTCAACATCGACCTGCTGAGCGACGAGCCCCTGCAGTCCGGGGACTGGGTGCTCATCCATGTCGGCTTCGCGATGAGCAGGATCAGCGAGGCGGGAGCGGCCGAGCAGACGCGCCTGCTGGCCATGCTCGGCGAGGACGCTGCGGCCATGGAGGAGATCGAAGGGTACGACTTCGGGCCCAGACCGGAAAGGTGGGCGTCATGAAATACGTCGACGAGTACCGCGATCCTCGCCTCATCCGGCAGGTGGCCGACGAGATCCGCCGCCTCGCGGACCCGGACCGCCACTACCGGATCATGGAGGTCTGCGGCGGTCACACCCACGCCATCTACCGGTTCGGCCTCGCCGACGTCCTGCCCGCCAACATCGAGTTGATCCATGGCCCCGGCTGCCCTGTCTGCGTGCTGCCGATGGGGCGGACCGACGACGGCTTGGCGGTGGCGCAGGACCACGGCGCGATCTTTGCCGCTTTCGGCGACGTGATGCGGGTGCCGGGCACTCACGGCAGCCCGCTGGAGCACAAGGCGCGGGGGACCGCGATCCGCATGGTCTACTCGCCCCTCGACGCCCTCAAGCTCGCCCGCGCCAACCCCGACCGGCACGTGATGTTCTTCGCCATCGGTTTCGAGACCACCGCTCCCTCGACCGCGCTGACGCTCCTGCAGGCCAGGGCGGAGGGGATCGCCAACTTCTCGGTGCTCTCCAACCACGTCACCATCATTCCGGCGATCCGGGCCATCCTCGAATCGCCGGACATGCGGCTGGACGGCTTCGTCGGTCCCGGCCACGTCTCCACCGTCATCGGCTGCCGCCCCTACGAGTTCATCGCGAAGGGCTACGGCAAGCCGGTCGTGGTCTCGGGCTTCGAGCCGCTGGACATCCTGCAGTCGATCCTGATGATCCTGCGCCAGCTCCGGGAAGGGCGGTCCGAGGTCGAGAACCAGTACGCGCGCGTCGTCCCCTGGGAGGGGAACCTCGCCGCGCTCAAGGTGCTGGCCGAGGTCTTCGAGCTGCGTCCCTACTTCGAGTGGCGGGGGCTCGGCTTCATCTCGCAGTCGGCCCTGAAGATCAAGGATTCCTATGCCACCTGGGATACCGAGCGCCGCTTCTCGCTGCCAGGCATCCGCGTGACAGACCCGAAGGCCGCGCAGTGCGGCGAGGTGCTCAAGGGCGTCCTCAAGCCCCATCAGTGCAAGCTCTTCGGCCGAGAGTGCACGCCCGAGCGGCCGGTGGGAGCGCTGATGGTCTCCTCCGAAGGGGCCTGCGCGGCGTACCACCATTACGTGCACCGCAAGAGCGCCGCGGAGGCGGCGGTCGCCTGAGCATGGCGGATTCCCCTCGTCCGGTCCGTTTTCGCGACCCGCAGATCGAGATGGCTCACGGCGCCGGCGGCAAGGCCAGCCGGCGCCTCGTCGAGGGGCTGCTCGCGCCGCTCTTCGGTGGTCCTCTCCTGGAGCCGCTGGGCGACGCCGCTCACCTCGACGTCGAGGCCGGCCGGCTGGCATTCACCACCGACAGCTTCGTGGTCAACCCGCTCCGTTTTCCCGGCGGCTCGATCGGCGACCTGGCGGTCAACGGCACCGTCAACGACCTCGCCGTCTCGGGGGCCCGGCCGCTGGCCCTGGTCGTCAGCTTTGTCCTCGAGGCGGGCCTGCCCGGCGCCGTGCTCGAAGCCGAGGCCCGCGCCCTGGCCGACGCGGCGCGGCGGGCGGGAGTGCAGATCGTCGGCGGTGACACCAAGGTCGTCGAGCACGGCAAGGCGGACGGCATGTACGTCACCACCGCCGGGATCGGCAGGGTCGATCCGCGGGTGCGCTGCTCGCCGCGGTCGGTGCGGCCGGGCGACAAGGTGCTGCTCTCCGGACCGATCGGCGATCACGGGATCACCATCCTGCTGGCGCGCGGCGAGATCGACCTCGAGGCCGAGATCCGCTCCGATACGCGCTCCGTGCTGCCGCTCGTCGAAACCCTGATCGAGACGGTCGCTGCGGGGCTGCGCTGGATGCGCGATCCCACCCGCGGCGGCGTGGCGACGGTCCTGAACGAACTGGCCCGCGACTCCGGCTGTGGCATCGCGCTGTGGGAAGAGCGGCTCCCGATCCGCGAGGCGGTCCACGGCGCCTGCGAGATCCTCGGCCTCGATCCGCTCTACGTGGCGAATGAAGGAAAGCTCCTGGCGGTGGTCGCGCCCGAGGCGGCGGAGACCGCGCTGGATGCCCTCGGGAGCGTGGAGGGCGGCGAGGACGCGGCGATCATCGGAGAGGTCCGTGACGAGCCGGCGCGGATGGTCGTGATGCACACGCGGTTCGGAGGGACGCGGATGAT
>DASWQX010001040.1:0-2138 GCA_036403495.1 Thermoanaerobaculia bacterium | reverse complement strand
AGTTCCGCGAGGTCCTGGGGCTGCCGGCCGGGCGCGCGATCGGGATCGACGAGGACTTCTTCGACCTCGGCGGCCACTCGCTGCTCGCCACCCAGCTCGTCTCGCGGGTCCGCGAGGCTTTCGGCGTCGAGCTGCCGTTGCGGACCGTCTTCGAGGCCTCCACGGCCGCCGGTCTCGCCGCGTGGATCGAAGGGGCGGGGCAGACCGCGGCCGGCCTCGCGGCGCCGCCGATCCGGCCGATCGATCGGACGGAGCGAGACCATCCGCTGCCGCTCTCCTTCGCTCAGGAGCGGCTCTGGTTCCTGCACCTGCTGGCGCCGGAGAGCCCGGTGTACAACCTGGGAGCCCCGGTGCGGCTCACCGGCCGGCTGGACTTGCCCGCCCTCGCCGCCGCGCTCTCGGAGGTGCTGCGGCGCCACGAGGCGCTGCGCACCACCTTCCGCGCCACCCCCGGCGGCGCCGTGCAGGAGATCCACCCCTGGGCTCCCCTGGTCCAGCCGCTGGTCGACCTCGCCGCCCTCTCGGCGGCGGCGCGAGAGGAGGAGGCTCGGCGGATCGCCGGAGAGGAGGGCGCGCGGCCCTTCGACCTCGCGCGGGGGCCCCTGCTGCGCGCGCTCCTGCTCCGCCTGGGGCCCGAGGAGCACGTCGCCCTCTGGCGGACCCACCACGTCACCGCCGACGCCTGGTCGCTCACCGAGGTGTTCGTCCCCGAGCTGACCCGGCTCTACGCGGCGTTCGTCGAGGGGCGCCCTTCGCCGCTCCCCGAGCTGCCGGTGCAGTACGCCGACTACGCCGTCTGGCAACGAGAGCAGTTGCGCGGCGAGGTTCTCACCGGCCAGCTCGACTACTGGCGGCGGCAGCTCTCCGGTCTGGAGCCGCTGGAGATCCCCGCCGACCGTCCCCGCCCGCCGGTCCCCTCCGGCCGCGGCGGCAGCCGCGCCTGGGAGCTGCCGGCCGCCTCCGCCGGCGCGCTCGCGCGGCTGGCCCGGCTGGCTCGAGAGGCCGACGCCACGCTCTTCATGGCGCTCTTCGCGGCCTTCTCAGCCCTGCTGCACCGCGAGACCGGCGCCGCCGAGGTGCCGGTGGGGATGCCGGTGGCCAACCGCTCGCGGAGCGAGGTGGAGGGGCTGATCGGCTTCTTCGTCAACACCCTCGTTCTGCGCGGCGACCTGGCGGACGATCCCGACCTGCCGGCGCTGCTCGCCCGCTCGCGGAGCACCGTCCTCGGCGCGCTCTCGCATCAGGACATCCCCTTCGAGCGGCTGGTGGACGAGTTGGGGCTGCCGCGCAACCCGCACCGTCCGCCCCTGCTGCGCGCCACCTTCCAGTTCCAGACCGCCTCGCCTGCGGGGACCTTGAGCCTGCCGGGGCTCGTCCTGGAGCCCTTCGGAGGGGGCGTCGAGGCCGCCAAGTTCGATCTCATCCTCGACCTGTTCGAAGCAGCGGGGAGCGTCGCCGGCGTCCTGCGCTACGACGCGGACCTCTTCGACGCCTCGACCGTGGCGCGTCTGGCGGGGCACTTCTCCAACCTGCTGGAGGCCTGGGTCGAGGCGCCGGACCAGCGGCTCTCCGGCCTGCCGCTGCTCTCCGCCGAGGAGCGCCACCAGCTCCTGGAGGAATGGAACCCCCGGCCGGCGGAGTCCTTCGCGGAGCGGATCTGCCTCCACCGCCTCTTCGAGGCCCAGGTGGACCGCGCGCCCGCGGCCGTGGCCTTGTCTGTGGGTGGCGAGCGGCTCACCTACGGCGAGCTCGACAGCCGGGCCAACCGTCTCGCCCGGCACCTCCAGGCGCAGGGCGTGCGGCCGGGCGATCTGGTGGCCCTGCTGCTGGAGCGCTCGGCGGAGATGGTGGTCGCCCTCCTGGCCGTGCTCAAGGCGGGCGCCGCCTACGTGCCGCTCGATCCGGCCTATCCGGAGGAGCGCCTCGCCTTCAGCCTGGCGGATAGCGGGGCTTCGCTGGTGGTGACGTCGGGGGAGGAGTGGGAGCGTTTGTGGCCTGCGACCTCACCCTCGGTCCCTCTCCTAGAGGAGAGGGAGGGCCCAACGGGGACCGCATCGCAGTCGCCCCCCTTCTCCTTTAGCTCTGTCAGCTCGGCGGGCCGAGCACATGGTGTGGAGGAACAAGTCGCCTTGTTCCTC
>DASWQX010001039.1:0-4250 GCA_036403495.1 Thermoanaerobaculia bacterium | reverse complement strand
CCGGGGTAGATCTGCGTCCCCCGGCCCACCACCACGCCGGGATGGAGGACCGAGTTGCAGCCGGTCATGACGCCGTCGCCGAGGATGGCGCCGAGCTTGCGGCGGCCGGTATCGAGGCGCTCACCGTTCCAGGGGATGCGGATCGCGCCGCCGTCGTGGCGGAAATTCGACAGGATCGTCCCGGCCCCGAGGTTGACGTCGGCGCCGAGGATCGAGTCGCCGACGTAGTTGAGGTGCGGCGCCTTGGCGTGGGGGAGGAGGATGGCCCGCTTGATCTCCGTGTTCGTCCCCACGACGCAGCGCTCGCCGATCCAGACGCCGCCGCGCAGGTAGGCGCCGGGGCGGATCTCGGCGTCGCGGCCGATGTAGACCGGCCCCTCGATCACCGCGGTGGGGTGGATGCGGGCGCCGGGGCAGATCACGATCCGGTCGCCCGCCAGATGGACGTCCGGCGAGAGCTGGCCGTGGATCTCGCTCGACGGCAGACGGCCAAGGATCTCGTCGAGCGGCTCGCCCAGCAGCTCCCAGGGAGCCGAGGGATCGTAGCGCTGAGCGAAGGCGTCCGGCAGATGAGCGAAGAGCGGGGGGAACTGGGACGCGGGGATCGAAGTCATCATCTCTCCATCGGAAAAAATAGAACGACAGGCGGGGATGATATCGTCCCCCGTCGCGTGAGCCGCTTTCGCCCTCTCCCCAAGTCCTTCTATCGTCGCCCCGCCGAGACCGTCGCCCGCGACCTCCTCGGCCGCTACCTGATCCGCGAGCTGGACGGCGAGCGCCTGGTGCTCCGGCTCGTCGAGACGGAAGCCTACCTCGGAGACCCCGATCGCGCGAGCCACGCCTGGGGCGGCCGCCGCACGCCGCGCAACGAGAGCCTGTATCTCGCGGGCGGGCACGCCTACGTCTACATGATCTACGGTCTGCACTTCTGTCTGAACGCCGTGACGGGCGAGGCAGGCATTGGCAGCGCCGTGCTGCTGCGGGCCGGCGAGCCGGTCGAGGGCGAGGAGAGGATGCGCGAGAACCGGGGATGGACCCGCGCGCCGAAGCCGGGCGACCTCGCCGGGGGACCCGGCAAGATCTGCCAGGCGCTCGCCGTCGGCCGCGAGCTCGACGGGGTCCCGCTCGACCGGCCGCCGCTCTCCATCGCCAGGGGTGAGCCGGTGGGGGAAGCGGAGATCGTGGCGAGCCCGCGCATCGGCGTCGACTACGCGGAAGAGGCCGCCCTCTGGCCGCTGCGGTTCTCCCTGCGCGGCCACCGGCACGTCTCGAAGCCGTGGCCGAAGCGGACCTCCTGAGCTGACCCGCCTGACATCTGTCACCTCGGAGTCCTGACGATCCTCCCTGGGGTCCTCCGGCCTCGCCGTCCAGAATGATCCTGGAAGCGAGAACGGAGGATTCCCATGATTCGAAGCCCATTCTTGAGTGACGACCGGCCGGTCGCCGAGCTGCGGCGGGCGGTCAAGCGGTACGGCGCCGTGACGGCCCTGGCCGGGATCGATTTCGCGGTGCGGCCCGGCGAGGTCGTCGCCCTGCTCGGCCCCAACGGCGCCGGCAAGACGACCGCTGTCCAGCTCCTGCTCGGCCTCGCCCGCGCCAGCGCCGGAGAGGCGCGGCTGTTCGGCGTCGAGCCCCGGCGTACCGAGGCGCGGCTGCGCACCGGCGCCATGCTCCAGGTCTCCAAAGTGCCGGAGACCCTGAAGGTGCGCGAGCACATCGACCTCGTCTCCAGCTACTATCCGCACCCGCTCTCCCGGCGCGAGGTGGTGGCGGCGGCCGGCCTCGACGGCATCGAGGACCGCCTGTTCGGCAAGCTCTCGGGCGGCCAGAAGCAGCGGGTGCTCTTCGCCCTCGCCCTCTGCGGCGATCCCGACCTGATGTTCCTCGACGAGCCGACGGTCGGCCTCGACGTCGAGGCCCGCCGCGCCTTCTGGGCGGTGATCGCGGAGAAATCGCGGCAGGGGCGGTCGGTGCTGCTGACCACCCACTACCTGGAGGAGGCGGACGCCCTCGCCGACCGCATCGTGATGATCGGCCGCGGCCGGATGATCGCCGAAGGCACTCCCGCCGAGATCAAGGCCCGCGTCGTCGGCCGCAAGATCCGCTGCCGCACCACCCTGCCGCTCGCCGAGGTCGCCGGTCTGCCTGGCGTCCGCGACGCCCGCCGGGAGGGCGAGCTGACCGAGCTGACGGCGAGCGAGGCCGAGCGCGCCGTCTTCGAGCTCCTCTCCCGCGATCCCGCCCTCTCCGCGCTCGAAGTGCGGGGCGCCGATCTGGAGGAGGCGTTCCTCTCTCTCACTCATTCCGAAGATCTCCAGGAGGTGGCGGCATGATCCACGAGGTTTCGACCCGCAACCTCTGGCGCATCTACGCGCTGGAGGCCAAGTACGAGTTCCTCAAGCAGCTTCGCCTGCCCGCGTACGTGGTGCCGACGCTCGGCTTTCCGCTGGTCTTCTATCTCCTCTTCGGCGTGGCGCTCAACCATGGCACGGGCGGGCCGTTCGACGTCCCCACCTACATGATGGCCACCTACGGCGCCTTCGGGGTGATGAATACGGCCCTCTTCGCCTTCGGCGTCGGCGTCGCGATCGAGCGCGGCCAGGGGTGGATGCTGTTCAAGCGTTCGACCCCGATGCCACCGTTCGCCCATTTCTTCGGCAAGCTGGCGATGGCCCTGCTCTTCGCGCTGGTCATGGTGGGCCTGCTCTTCACCCTCGGGGCCACCACCGGCGGCGTGCGGCTTCCCGGCGCGACCTGGCTCTCCCTCTGCGGCGTGCTTGTGGCCGGCACGCTGCCGTTCGCCGCCTTCGGGCTGGCGGTCGGCTACTGGGCGGGGCCCAACTCGGCGGTGGCGGTGCTCAACATTCTGGCGCTGCCGGCGGCGTTCGGCTCCGGGATGTGGATCCCGATCCAGATGTTGCCGCCCCTGGTCAAGCGGATCGCCCTCTTCCTCCCTCCCTACCACTACGCCCAGCTCGCCCTGCACACGCTCGGGCTCGACCGCGGCGACCAGCCGCCGGCGGCGCACGCCGCCTTTCTGGCCGTCTTCTCCGCGGTGTCCCTGCTGCTCGCCTGGATGGGGTATCGCCGGGACGACGGCAAGACGTTCGGGTAATCGGGTAATAGGGTACGCTGAGGAATCACCATGCGCCTTCTGCCCCGTCTTCTGCCCAATGATCCGGAGGTCGGCTGGACGCCCTACGCCTGGCTGATCTATCTCACCTCCTTCCTGGCCTGGCCGGCCCTGCGGCGGGCGTCCGCTCTGGAGTGGGCGCTGACCGCGGCCGGCACGGCCATCTTCCTGGTCCTCTACTTCTGGGGCCATTGGCAGGAGGGCCGGAAGATCCTCTGGGCCGCCGGCGGCATCCTCCTGCTCGGCGTCCTCTTCGCGCCCTGGAACCCGGGGGCGGGGACGTTCTTCATCTATGCCGCCTCCTTTCTCGCCGACGCGGGATCGCCGCGCTTCGCCTGGAGCCTCCTCGGCGTCCTGCTGGGAATCCTGGCGCTGGAGACCTCGCTGGCCCATCTGTCGCCTTACGCCTGGCTGCCGGCCGCCGTGCTCTCGCTGGTGATCGGCGGCATCTGCATCCATGCCGCCGAGGTGAAACGGGCCAACGCCAAGCTGCGGATGGCCCATGCGCAGATCGAACGGCTGGCGCAGACGGCCGAGCGCGAGCGGATCGCCCGCGACCTCCACGACGTCCTGGGGCACACCCTGTCGCTGATCACCCTGAAATCGGAGCTGGCGGGCAAGCTGCTGGAGCGGGATCCGCAGCGGGCCGGGCGCGAGATCCGCGAGGTCGAGCGCATCTCGCGCGAGGCGTTGCGGGAGGTGCGGGGGGCGATCGCCGGCTACCGCTCCGAGGGGCTGCAGGCGGAGATGGGACGGGCGCGGCTGGCGCTGGAATCGGCGGGAGTGCGCCTGGAATTCTTCGCCCAAAAGGTCGAGCTGGACCCCGCTCAGGAGACGGTGCTGGCGCTGGCGATGCGGGAATCGGTGACCAACGTCGTCCGCCACGCCGGCGCCGGCACCTGCCGGATCACCCTCGAACAGAGCGCGGAGGAGACGCGTCTGGAGGTGCGCGACGACGGCCGCGGCGGCGCGGCGCCGGAGGGGATCGGCCTCGCCTCGATGCGCGAGCGGGTCGAGGGGCTCGGCGGCCGGCTGGAGCGCCGCGCGGAAACCGGCACCTCGCTGTTGATCACGTTGCCGCGGCGGCGACCATCCTTCCTGGCCGATGCCGGAACCG
>DASWQX010001038.1:0-2836 GCA_036403495.1 Thermoanaerobaculia bacterium | reverse complement strand
GACGAGAGCTACCTGCGCTTCCGCGTCGGCCAGGTGGAGAACTTCGGCGCGCTGCTAACCGCGGCCGGCATCCCGATCATGCAGCCCACCGGCGGCCACGCCGTCTACATCGACGCCAAGAAGCTCCTGCCCCACATCCCGCCGTTGGAGTTCCCGGCCCAGGCGCTCTCGGTGGCGCTCTACCGCGAGGGGGGGATCCGCGGCGTGGAGATCGGCAGCGTGATGTTCGGCAGCGAGCATCCGGAGACCGGCGAGCCGATCCCGGCGCCGATGGAGCTGATCCGCCTGGCGGTGCCGCGGCGCGTCTTCACCAATTCGCACCTGGAGTACGTCGCCGAGGTGCTCGGGGACATCCGCGACATGCGCCACACCCTGCGCGGCCTGCGGATGACCTTCGCCCCCAAGGTGCTCCGCCACTTCTCCGCCCGGTTCGAGGAGATCGCCGCGGTGGAGGAGCCGGTGGCGGCCGTCGCCTGACGCAGGGCGGTCGCCGCCCTCCGACCCGGCCTTTGGACGTCTGGGTGGGCGATCGCCGCCCTCCCACACGCCCGTCGACGATCTGGGAGGGCAGAGGCTGCCCTCCGAGAGGGGCGATCAGCCCCCGCCATCGAGCCGGCCGACATCGCTTACCGCCTCGGCGCCCTCATGTCCTGTCCGTTCTGATGCAGCACCACCGCCACGATCTTGCCGGCCGCGTCGCGCTCGAAGGAGAGGGCGGCAACCACGACGTCGAGCTCGAACCGGTCCTTGCCGGCGGCGAACACCGGGAACGCCGGCTGCCCGGTGAGCATCGCCGAGAGCCCCCATTGCGTCGCGGTCACCGTGATCGTGGCGCCGGGCTTGTACTGGCCGAAGTCGTAGGCCCCCGCGTACTCCGCCAGCGCCGCGGCGTCGGGAAACTCGACGTGCGGGGCGGGTGAGGCGTCGCGGGAGGCCGGCAGGTCGCGGCCGTTCTGGTGCAGCGTCAGACCGGTGATCTTCCCCTCCCCCTCGCGGTGGAAGCTGATCTGCGCGTCCACCACCTTGTAGAAGAATTCATCCCTGGCGCTGGCGAAGATCGGGAAGAAGGGCTGCCCGGTGAGCCGTGCGACCACGCCGTCCCCCCGGCGGAGGAGGGTGAAGCGGACGCTTTTGTCGAGCGTGTACACCCCCACGTACTGATCGAGCACCGCGGCCGGCAGGGTCACCTCCGAGCGGCTCACCGGCGGGTGCCCCTTCGCCTGCCAGGCGGCGAGCCAGACGGCGGGATTCGCCTCGGCGTTGCTGGCCAGCACGACGGCCGCTCGATCGCTCGCCGGCCACACCTGGATCAGGCTCCGGAAGCCTCCGGTCCCGCCGTCGTGCAGGTAGGAGTCCACGCCGCCCCAGGTATTCGAACAGTTTTTTGTCGTCGTACTTCGCGTAGGGGCCGGCGGCGTCAGAGTCCTGGATGTTGTCGGGTAGGCGCGGCAGGCACGAGGTGTGGGTCGCCAGTTGCTTGAGCGTCACCGCGCCCGTAGCCGCTTGAGCGAACTTCACCGGCAGCCGCCGGGCCAGGGTGTCGTCGAGGCTGATCTTGCCGTCGGCCACGGCGTCGGCGATCAGGATGCCGGTGAAGACCTTGGTGATCGAACCGATCTCGAAAAGGGTTTTCTGCGCCGCCACCTCGGCGTGTCCGGCCGCGAAGGGCTGCCCGGCGATCGCGAACGTCCAGTGGCCGTCGCGCTTCTCCGCGGTCGCCACGGCGCCGTGGCCCAGCGACTTCGCCCAGGCGGACGCCTCATCGCCGAGCGGCGGCAGGTCTGCGGCCTGGAGAGCCGGCCCGAGCGTAAGGAAACCGAGAAGGACGAGCGTTCGCATGGCAGGGGACCTCCTGGAACCGCAGTCTATTCGAATACGACTTATTCGAAGACCAGGTGCCGCCGGCCGTCGGGCGTCGCCATGGTCACCGGCTCGACGCCGAAGGCCGCGCGGATGTGCTCCGGCGTCATCACCTCCGCGGGCGTCCCCGCCGCCAGCACGGCGCCCTCGTGGATGAGGACGAGCTGATCTGCGAACCGCGCCGCCAGCGCGAGGTCGTGGACCACCCCGATCACGGTTACGTCCGGCGCCGTACCGAAGTCGCGGAGCTTCCGCATCAGGTCGATCTGGTGGCCTATGTCGAGGAAGGTGAGCGGCTCGTCGAGGAAGAGGTAGCGCCCGCCCTCCGGCCGCGGTTCCCAGATCTGCGCCAGCACGCGCGCGAAGTTGACCCGCTGCTTCTCGCCGCCGCTGAGCGTCGGGTAGCTCCGGTCGGCGAGGCCGGCGACGTCGCAGTAGCTCATCACCTCGGCCGCCACGGCCAGGTCCCGCGCCGCCGGCCGGCCGCTGAAATGGGGGTAGCGCCCCATCATCACCACCTCGTGCACCCAGAGCGGAAAGGCGATCTCGACCGCCTGTGACAGCACCGCCCGCCGCTCGGCCAACTCCCGCTCGCTCCGACCCGCGACGTCCGTGCCGCCGTAGAGCACCTGGCCGGCCCCCGGCCGGAGCAGCCGCGCGAGCACCTTCACCAGCGTCGACTTGCCGGCGCCGTTGGGTCCGAGGATCAGGTGCAGCCGCCCGGTCTCGAACGCCGCCGAGATGCCGTGGAGGATCGGGTGGCTCCCCGCCGCGTAGGTGACGCCACGCGCCTCGATCATCCCCCCTCCGCCTCAGAACGCATACCGGCCGCGCCGCAGCAGCGAGAGGAACACCGGCACGCCGACCACCGAGGTGACGATGCCGATCGGCAGCTCCGCCGGCCGCAGGGCGACGCGCGCCAGCAGGTCGGCGAGGGTGAGCAGGGTGCCCCCCAGCAGGGCGCTGGCGGGGATCA
>DASWQX010001037.1:0-5827 GCA_036403495.1 Thermoanaerobaculia bacterium | reverse complement strand
GGATTTGCAGAAGGCGGGGATTCAGATTGTGTTTGATCGGAAGGACAATCTGCCTGGAGACAGTCTCACGCGCTTCATCAGCCGGATACCCTACTGCGCGAGCGTCGTGGTGGTCGGCACTCCGCTGTACTTCCAGAAGTTCGAGAATCGGCTCTCCAGCACGGGCAGTGTCGTTGCTGCGGAAGTGGACTTGATCAGCCAGAGACTCATCGGAGATCAGGAAGAGAAACGCACCGTCAAGCCTTTGCTGCTGGCCGGGGAGAAGAAGACGTCACTGCCTCCGCTGATGTGGGATGGAATCCATGCTGACTTCCGCGACGAGTCCGATTATTTCAGGGCCGCCTTTGATCTCATCCTGAGCCTCTATCAGCTCCCGCCGAGTCACCCCGCCGTGGCTGATCTGCGCGAGTCGCTGCGTGGGTCGGAGATGAGGTGAGGGGCCGCCTTCTCGAGGCTTTGCCGCAAAAACCAGGGAGCAAGGAAACAAAGGACTGCAAGGACGACAAGGACGACAGGGACAAATGCGCGAGGTGAGGGCCGTTTCTCGTCCTTGCAGTCCTTGCAGTCCTTGTCGTCCTTTACGTCCTTATTGGTCCTTTTCTGCGGCGCAGACCGCTAGACAGCCGATCGGCGAAGCTCGCAGGCCCGCGGCAAACGACGCCGCGGGCCTGGAGCGCGCTCCCTCGGGGTGGGGCGGTGGCCTTTACGGCTGGCTCACCCTTCGATCCCCTTTTCCAGCAGCTCATCGCGGCCCGCGATCACGCCGGCTAGAGTGCGGCTGACCGGGACGGTGGGCTTGATTCCCACTCCGTGGTGGGGCGAGCCGTCCTTCTTGCGGATGTCCATGCCGGTCCAGCGCAGTGTGTGGCCGCCGGCCACGTCGAACGGGTCCATGCTGCCGTTGGTTCCCGCGGTGGGCCCGCCCACGAGGGCGCCGAGATGCTCGCCCTCGACGATCCCCATCAGGCTCTCGGCTGCGCTCAGGACCCGGCCGTCGATCAGGAAGGCGAAGCGGCCGGTGAACCGGGGTGCCTTCGGCGTCACGAACTGGTAGATCGAATGCCAGCTCCAGCCCTGGCGGTCGGGCTGGGTGACGACCGGGATATTGAACCAGTTCGAGGTCACCGGCTTGTCGATCAGGTGGCCGAGCACCGGCGCCGAGAGGAGGAAGGGGTAGCCCCGCATGTCGAAGACGATGCCGTCGGCCGCGGCGAGCTGGTCGACGGCGGCATTGAAATCGTCGTCGTCGATCCGCGAGAGGTCGACGTAGAAGATCCCCGGCCGCAGCTCGGCGATCTTCTCCGGCCGCGGCTCGGTCGGGCTTCCGAAGCCGCCGATGCCGAGGGTGCTGCCGTACGGCGCCGTATAGGCGACGGTGACGGTACGGGCCGGCCCGCCGGCGTGCGGCTGGACGGTCAGCGTCGCCGTGCCGCCCGGCTGGCCGCCGGACAGCTCGGTCAGCGAACGGAGGAGGAGCCACTGCGGGGTGGCCGCCGAGGTCAGGCTCTCGATCTCGGCGAGCGCGTCCGCGGCCGGCCGGCCGTTGATGGAGAGGATGCGGTCCCCCGGCAGCATGCCGTGCGTCGCGCCCGCCTCGACCGAGGTGATCACCAAATGGTTTTCGATCCAGTCCCAGGTGAAGGCGAAGCGCACGGACGGGTTGACGGCCGGGTTCTTGACCATGGCGTGGCCGTCCTTCAGCTCGGCCAGCAGGCTACGCAGGGTGCGGACGTAGGCGGCCGCGTCGGGACCGGCCGCGGCGGAGGTCAGGCCGCGGCGGAGGGCGCCGGGCAAGTCGGTGCCGACCTGCTCGATATACGGGCCGAAGTGCTGGAAGACGCTCCAGCTCACGACCACTCCGGCGAGCCGGGTGGTGCGGTCGTCGCCGGTCGGCACGAATCCGGCCGGCTTGTCCGGCACCGGCAGGATCGGTGGCTGGGACATGTGCGGGAAGGTCCCCTGGTCGTCGGCGGGCAGCGCCACCGGCACCAGGGCCGAGACCCCGCCGCCGAGATCCTCCACGAGCGGCAGACTCACCGGCCGCACGTGCGGTCCGGAGAGCTCGGCCGCCCAATGACCGGCGGCCGCGCCGGTGACCGGGCTCAAGCTGTATTCGGCCCCGAACGGCGTGGCCTCCAGCAGCCAGCCGCGAGGCGGGAAGCCGGGGACCACCTCTTCCAGGTCCGGATTGATCAGTTGGCCGGTGACGTCGAGGCCGTCGGCGGTCGCCTTGACGTCGTCGAAATTGAGCCGACCCGAGCCCGTGAGGTCGAAGCTCAACGTCAGGTCGGAGGCGTCGGCGGGCACATCAGCGTCGAGGGTCACCCGATGCCAGCCGAGGCCGCGGCCATCGCGAGAGATCGGCTGGCTCCAGGACGCGGAGCCGCTCCCACTGAGTGTGGAAGCCTGGAGGTTGAGCGCCGCGCTCCCCGCGTCTCCGGGAAGGAAGCGCACCGCGGCCGAGAATTGGACTCGGTGGCCCCGCAACCGCTCGACATCCAGGGTTTGGGCGACGTCGGCGCTCGCTCCGTCCGGTGCCCGGCCGACTTCCACGCGCTTGCTCTCATAGGGGAGGAACGGCCCGTGAAGGTCGACACCCGAATGGCGCCAGGCGAGAAAGCGGACCGGGCCGCCGTCGCCTGCTTCCTGAGAAAACCCGGCCGCCGACCTGGCCGGCAGAGACAACGGCAGCACACGGACCGTCGGAGCGATCCCGGCGAAAAGGCCGGAGAGAGCGTCGGCGAGCTCGCGCGGGTTGCGAGCCCCTTCGACCCGCTCGATGCCAGCCATCGCCAGGGCGTCCCAATCGGCGTTGGCAAGCGCGGCGACCTGGTCGCTGGGGTGGAAGAAACGGACGTAGCCGATCAGGCGGGTGAGGGCGGTCAGATTGGTGAGGCCCTGTGACGTCAGAGGGCGGGGTGGCGCATCGCCCGTCGCCGCCGCGGACGGGGTGGCCCCGGGGCCAAGCAACAGCCATCCGAGGAGGACGGCGAGGGAAAATTGGATTTTCATGGGATTCCTTTCAAGGGCGCCCGGAATTGGATCGCTCCTCGACAGAAACGAGGAGAGAATCCCTATCCCCCCCCTTATGGAGAGAGGCTCGACGGTGAGCGCGGGCGCGATACACTCCCACCCCCATGTCCATCCCCCTCCCGGCGCTCCTCCTCGTCGTCGCCTGCGGCCTCGGCTGGGCGGGGTTTGACCTGACGCGGAAGATGCTGGTGCGGGAGATCCCGCCGGTGGCGCTGGTGTTCCTGCTGGCCCTCGGCTCGGTGCCGCTCTTCGGAGGCTGGATGGTGCAGCAGGGCGCGGCGGGGCCAGGCGCCGGCTACTGGGCGCCGGCGCTCGCCTCGGTGGTGCTCAACTGCGTGGCCAACCTGCTGTTCCTGGGATCGATGCGGATCGCGCCGCTCTCGATGACCATCCCGCTCCTCTCGCTGACGCCGGTGTTCGCCACCCTGCTGGCCGTGCCGCTGCTGGGCGAGCGGCCGACGCCCTCGCACGCCGCCGGCATCCTGCTGGTGGTCGCCGGAGCGATCGGGCTCCACTGGCGGCGATCCGAGAAGGACGCCGCCAGCCATCCGGGAGCGGCGAAGGGGGCGCTGATGGTGGCGCTCACGGCGCTGCTCTGGTCGATGACGATCCCGTTCGACAAGCTGGCGGTGCAACGGAGCAATGCGCCGTTCCACGGTTTTTTTCTCTCCGCCGGCGTGGCGGCCGGGATGCTGCTGGTGCTGGCGGTCCAGAGGCGGCTGGGCGATCTCGCCCAGGTACGGAAGGTGCCGGGCCTCTACGTCTTCGCCCTGGTGATCAGCACCCTCGCTCTCGGCTTCCAGTTCCTGGCGCTGCCGCAGCTCTACGTGGGCACCGTCGAGACCCTGAAGCGGGGCATCGGCAACTTCATGGCCCTGCTCTCCGGCTGGTTCTTCTTCCACGAGCCGGTGACGGCGCGGAAGGTGATGGCGGTGGGGGTGATGGCGGTGGGAGTGGGGCTTTTGTTGACGTGAGGGCGACCGCGGGTCGCCCCTACAGCCTTCGCCCGGCTCCCACCTCGCGCCGGAGGTTGTAGGGGCGACCCGCGGTCGCCCTGGCTGCACGATTCTTGCGAGCGCCGCGGGGTGACAAGGGAGACTGAGCATCATGGGACCCAATCCAAAATCTAAAATCCAAAATCTAAAATCCCCTCTCCTCCTTTCCGCCGTCCTCCTCCTCGCCCCCGCCCTCGCCTGCCTGGCGCCGGCGGCTCCGGGAAGCGGCGGGGTGGCGCAGATCAAGCTGCCGCCGGGGTTCTCGATCGCGGTCTATTCGAACCAGGTGCGGGGGGCGCGGTCGATGGCGCTGTCGCCCAAGGGGATCGTCTATGTGGGGACCCTGGGTTCGAGCGTCTACGCGCTGGTCGACCGCAACCACGACGGGGTGGCGGAGGAGATGCACGTCATCGCCTCGGGGCTCAACACGCCGAACGGGGTGGCCTGGAAGAACGGGTCGCTCTACGTGGCCGAGGTGTCGCGGGTGCTCCGGTTCGACAACATCGACGATCACCTGACCGACCCGCCGAAGCCGGTGGTGGTGTCCGACGCGCTCCCCGGCGACCGGCATCATGGCTGGAAAATCCTCCGCGCCGGTCCGGATGGAAATCTTTATATTCCGGAAGGGATGCCCTGCAATGTCTGCGAGAAAGAGAACCCGATCTATGGAACGATCACGAAGCTCTCGGCGCAGGGGAAGCCGGAGATCGTCGAGCGGGGGATCCGCAACACGGTGGGCTTCGACTGGCACCCGGTGACCCACGAGCTCTGGTTCACCGACAACGGGCGGGACATGCTGGGCGACGACATCCCTCCCGATGAGCTGAACTACGCGCCCAGGGCGGGGATGAACTTCGGCTTCCCCTATTGCCACGCCGGGCGGATCTCCGATCCTGAATTCGGCAGGAAGCACGCCTGCTCCGAGTTCACGGCGCCGGCGCGAGAGCTGGGGCCGCACGTCGCCGCGCTCGGCATGCGCTTCTACACCGGCACGATGTTCCCCGCGACCTATCGCAATCAGATCTTCATCGCCGAGCACGGCTCCTGGAACCGCTCGACGCCGATCGGCTACCGGGTGACCCTGGTGCGGCTGCAGGGCAACAAGGCGGTCTCCTACGAGCCGTTCGCCGAGGGGTGGCTGCAGGGACGCGAGGCGTGGGGCCGGCCGGTGGACGTGCAGGTGATGCCGGACGGGGCGCTGCTGGTGTCGGATGACCGGGCGGGCGCGATCTACCGGATCTCGTACGCCAAGCGGTGAAAAAAACCGGGGCGGTCGGAACCGCCCCGGCTTCCCTGTCCTTCAGGCAGGGATGGTGATCCGCGGTCTACGGCTTCGCGGGCAACTGGTTCGGGGGCGGCAACGGGCAGCCCGGATCGAACGGGCTGGGTAGCTTGGACTGATCGTAGATGTCGATCGTCCCTTGCTCGAACCGGCCGGCGATCTCCTTTTCGAGCGCGTCAAGGTCGGTCTTGGGATCGCCGCTGGTGGTGAGGATCTCCTCGCGGCGCTGGCGATACTCCTTGCCGAGGCTTTCCGCCAGCGCATCCACCTGCTCCTCGATGGTGGGCGGTGCCACGGCGGTGTCGCTGCTCGCGGAGCTCGCGTCGGTCACGGCCTCGCGGGACGGCAGGCACGAGCCGTTGTCCCACTGGTCCGGATCGGGGGCCGGCTCAGGGGCGGGGTTGTCGCCGTCGGCCGCCGCGGGATCGCCGGGCGCATCGCTGGCGCAGGTCTGGAAAATGACGATCGTGTTTCGCGTCTGGCTGTCGCTGGTGGTCTTCACGTCCACATAGGTCGT
>DASWQX010001036.1:0-2084 GCA_036403495.1 Thermoanaerobaculia bacterium | reverse complement strand
TCAGGTTGCCGCCGCAGGCGAACTGGTTGCACGCCACGACCAACCGGACGGGCTTCTGGATGAGCGCGGCGAGGTCCGGCGTCGCGGCGAGCTCCTGGGAATGGGCGGCCGGCGTCGAAAGCGCGGCGGTGGCGCTCTGCGCGATCGCCGTAGGTAAGGTCGGCGCGACGGGGTTCTCCTGGGCGAGACCCAAGGCCGGCACGAGCAGGCAGAAGGCAGCCACAGCGCAGAGGGCCAGGACACGGGAGTTACGCAACATGATGATCTCCTGGTGTGAAAGCGGCTCCAGCGCCGTCTTCCATCGAACTGCGACTATACATGATGATGCTGGACGATTCTACCGCCGCTCGACGAAAGTGAGCACGGTCCGACCGTCGCCCTGAGACCCGCGCGCCAGGGCGATCCGGCCGCCACCCGGCAGGTCGAGCACCTCCACCACGCGCTCCCTTAAGAACTCGTCGACGTCGTCGTCTCCGCGGGCCTCCAGCTTCGGCGCGCCGGAGACCGGGAAGGACCAGAGGGGGCGCCCGGCGAGCGGGCGCGAGCCTTTCAGGTCGCCGGGATAGAGCAGGAGATGGTCGCCGGCGAGGACGAGGAGGTCGGGCACGCCGTCGCCGGTGAGGTCGGCGCCGTAGTGCCAGTCGGTCGCGCGGTCGTTCAGCTTCCAGCGCCGCGGGTGGGCCGGATCGAATTTGCCGCCGCCCAGGCTCCGGTAGGCGGCGACCTGCAGCTCCTTGCCGCGCAGGCCGCCGGGATAGACCAGGACGAGGTCCTGCTTGCCGTCGCCGTCCGCGTCGGCGGCCACGGCGTCGACGGGGAACCAGAGCGGGCAGTCGGTCTCCACGGCCAGCGCCGGCGGGCTCCCCTTGCGCGAGCGGTCGCGGCCGAGCAGGAAGAGGCGGAAGCGCTTCTTGGCGAAGACGCCGATCTGCTCGAAGGTGGTCGCCGCCAGGGCCGGCGTACCGTCCAGCCGGAGATAGCGGCGGTCCCTCATCAGCCGCTCGTTGGCCGGCAGCAGCGACCAGGCTTCGATCGGAGCGGCGGCGTCGGCGGTCAGGAGCAGGGTCTTCAGGCGGCGCCGCCCCTCCACCTCGGGGCCGGCGGCGAACGTCGGCGGATCGCCCGGCAACAGGGTCACGGGGGGGCTGGCGAGGCGCAGCCCCCAGTGCTGGCGCTCGGCCCGCACCGGCAGCGGCAGCGACATCCGGCGAGCCAGGGTTCCTCCCGCCGGCGCCAGCAGCTCGAGCACGCCCGTGTGGGCGACAGGGATCCAGGGTCGTTCCGGTCCGGCGGCGGCCACCGAGCGGAGATCGATCGCCTCCGATTCCGCCACCTTGCGCACTCCCCCAGAAGCCGGCGCGAAGAAGACCCCAGGCATGCCGGCGACCGCCGACAGGGCGCCCTTGCCGCCGGAGAGGTCGAAACCCGCGACAGCGTTCACCTCGCCGTTCAGCCCGGCCGCCAAGCGCTCCAGCGTCCGCCGCTCGGGATCGAACAGCCACAGGCTCTTGGGACCCTTGAGATCCTTCTGCGCGGAGAGCAGGAGAGCGACCCCTGGCCGCCCGCCGGGACCGGTGATGCCGGCGGTGTCCACCAGGAAGCCGGGGAGCGAGACGGTGGCCGCCTCGAAAGCGCCGGCGCGGACGGTGCGCACGTAGGTGGGCGCGGCGGCCAGGGCGGCGGTAGCGAGGAGGCTCAGGACGTAGGGTGCGCTGCGCGCACCGAGAACCTTAAAGGTGCGCACAGCGCACCCTACGCGGCTCACTTCGCACCCCCGCTCAGATACAGATCCAGCCGCACCGGCGGCACGAAGCCTTCCTCGGCGGCGCGGCGGGGGGTGATGATCATCAGGTCCGAGCGGCCGTCGCCGTCGAGGTCGCGGATGCGGACGAGCGAGAGGTCGCGCGGCTCCTCGCGGAGGTCGAAGGCCATGTCGGGCTGCGCGGGGAAGGAGCAGTCGGGCCGGCCGCGGTGGATGGTCACCCGCTTGCCGCGGCCGATCTGCACGAAGTCGGCGCGGCCGTCGCCGTCGAAGTCCCCCGAGAAGAGGGAAAGCTGGCTCACCCGCAGGTCGTTGAGGTCGA
>DASWQX010001035.1:0-4797 GCA_036403495.1 Thermoanaerobaculia bacterium | reverse complement strand
GGCCGCAACGATGGGGGCCCTTGTCTTCCCAGGGCATCGGCCTTCGGCCTCAGCCCTGGGCTGAGATCTCCCGACCCGTTGGGCCGGACGGAAGTTGACTCGATCAGAACTGGAACAGTTATTCTGTGACGAGCCCTAAGCCCAGGGCAACGCCCTGAGTCTCGTGGATCGATCCACATCCCCTGCGCCCTGAAGGGGCGCGATACCCACCGCCTCAATCCGATAGAATTCCTTCACGGAGGCGGACCCCATGCCCGACGATCCCTCGAATCCCAAGGAAGCCCTGGTGCGCACGGATGCCGCGTTACCCGCGCCTGTCCGGCGTTCCGTTCTCCAGCGCTTCGGGTTGGGGAAGGAGCCCGGCAAAGAGGCGCCGTACCTGCGAGCGATCCTGGCGGGTGTCCAGGAGATGGGCTCGGAGCAGATCAAGCAGATCCCGATCTTCGGGCCCCTCCTCTCCGGCGTAGGGGCGGCCTTGCTCCAGCTGTCTGAAGAGGAGGATGACGCCAAGCTCGAGGAGAAGATCTCCCAACTCCTCACGACCGGCGAGCAGAGCCGGGAGACGCTGGACGCCCTCTCGGCCTTGGCGGCGGCCACCTATCTCCAACTGGGATTCTTGAGCGAGCGCCTCCAGGCCCTGGACCTTCCAGTGGAACGGTCACAACTCACCGCCTTTGCCCTGGATACCGCCCTCGCGGCTTGGCGCGGCCGGGTGGCGCGCGACTACCAGTACGCCGACTATCGAGGCATCGAGGGAGGCACCCGCGAAGAACACGCAGCCTCGCTGCCGCTCGACGACGTCTACGTCCTCCCCTGGCTGGTTCCGGAGCGGGATCAGGCCGACACCCGGGATCGGGAAGGGAAGCTCCTGAAGGATCTCCTCGACAACCAGGATCTGGGTCCCGAGGAGCGCATCAAGCGGGAGGAGGAGTTCGCCATCCTTACGGGTGAGCGGTGGCGCACGGGTCAGAAGGAAGGCGCGAAAGGAGGTCCGGTCGATCAGGTCCTTTCGGAGGTCCGCCACGCCGTGGTGATCGGTGGGCCGGGCGTCGGCAAGAGCACCTTGACGCGGTTTCTGGCCCGTGTCTGCTCTCTGGGTCGCAAGGCCATGATGGAGCGGTTTGGCAAGCTCTCGGAATGGGATCAGTACCTCGCGCCGATCAAGAGCCGTAGGGATAACCGGGTGTACGACTACACCGAGGATCTGTTGAAGGAGCGGCTTCCCAAGCGCTCGAAATGGGATCAGGACGATCTCACGTCGATCGTCCTGCCGCTCGCGGGCTATACGGATGCGCGAACGCGCAATAAGGATCTTTCGCTCCGCCAGTATCTCGACGGAATCCTGGTCCGCTGCGGCGGCGAGGCGCTGCGGGCTGCCATTGAGCAGGAGCTGCAGGCCGGCCGGGTCTTCCTGCTCCTGGATGGCGTAGATGAGATCCCGGACAGCCGCGAGCGCATCCTGGTCGTCAAGGAGGTGGACCGGTTTCTGGCCGATCACGTGGTCAACCGGTTCCTCCTGACCTCACGTCCTTACGGCTACGTCCGCCTGGCAGGCGACATCCCACATTTCACGCTTCCCAATTTTTCTGCCGAGCAGGTTGAGACGTTCGTCTACCAGTGGCAACGCGCCTTCGAGCGCTGGCGCCACCCGCAGGCTCCCGATCTCGCCAAAGCGGAGAAGGAAGCCAAGGGGATGCTGGAGGAGATCCAGCGGAATCCAAAGGTCTTCGACTTGGCGACCAATCCGCTGATGCTCGTGATTCTCGCTCTGATCCGCCACGAACAGGCCCGGTTGCCCGAGGAGCGGGTGCAACTCTACGATCGGGCCGTCAAGACTCTGATGGACACCTGGAACCGGGGCCGGTCGCTGGCTGGGATCGACGTCGGCGGCGTACATCTCCCCATCAACAATCTGGTCCGCGTCTGGGGCGCCGTGGCCGAGTGGACGCGCCGCACGAAAGCGACAGGGGTCGTTCACCGCGCCGAGCTGACGCGCAAGCTCGTGGAAATCCTCCGCGACCAGGAGCTCGACGAGGACCATCCGGAGGCTACGGCGGAGAGCTATCTCAACGCGGCGGCCGACCGCGCCGGGCTGCTGGAGGAGCGTGGGAAAGACATTTTCGCTTTCTGGCACCCCACTTTCGAAGAGTTTCTCGCGGCCATGGAGCTGACCACTCCCAGCTCGCGCGCCATCGAGCGCATCTTGCCGCTCCGGGACGATCCCCGCTGGCGAGAGGTCATCCTTCTCGCGGTGGGATATCTCGGCATCGTCCAGCGGGATCGCGATACAGCCACGGATCTGGTCGAGGCGATCTGGCTCCGTGATCCTGGTTCCTTGGAGCTTCGCCTGAACTCAAATCTGCGGTTGGCCGCCGCTTGCATTGCCGACGATGTCGGGGTTAAGCGGAGCCTTGCCGAACGGGTGATCGTGCGATTAGGAGAGATTGTACGGGAGCGTCCGTACTACGTTGACATTTTTGTTCAGACCATTCGTTCATTACCGCATCTGAGACTATCTCGCAGGGCTGTGACGGCTCTCAAGCCTCTTGCAGTGCACGGCAACTGGAAGGTGCGGATGGAGGCAGTCCGTCTGCTCAGCAATGTCGCAAGTGAGAACCGAGAGGCGCTCGCTGCTTGCGGACTATCCTTTGATGATGAACACCTGGGAGTGCGAACCCATGCCGCTCTTGGGCTAGTACGGGCGGGTGACAACAGACCAGAGACCTTGGAAGCTTTGCTGCCTTTAGAGAGCGTCGATGCCCATATCGATCCATTCGTGCAAGAATACCTCGTCTCGAACCGCGAGACTTGGCCACGCTTTATGGCGCCTTGGCTGACGGGTTTTGATATGGAACTACGCTGGCGAGCGGCGAAGGTGCTGATGTCTGGGGGAGTCAACCCCTCAAGGTGGTTGCCTGCACTGGAGCCACTGCTGACGGGTAAGGATATGAGGTTGCGTTGGAAGGCGGCTGAGGTGCTGATGTCTGGAGGAGTCGATCTCGCGCAATGGTTACCTGCGTTGGAGCCATTGCTGACCGGGGAGGATGAGAAGCTTCGCTTGCGGGCCGCGACCTTGATGAGTTCTGTAGGAGTTGATCCCGCACGGTGGTTACCTGCGCTGGATCCGTTGCTGAAGAGCTCGGATTTTGGGTTGCGCTATCGGACGGAGACCTTGGTGAGATCTGTCCAGCTGAGGGACTCTGTCTAACGCAATCTTCCGAATTATCGAGCCCGATCCACGCTTCGAGCGCCTAACAAAACCGTCTGAGGTGGGTTTTCGGGCTGAAAGCCCGGGATTATTCAGCCCAGGGCAACGCCCTGGGTTGGAGACGGCGACACCCACCCAGCGTCCCTGAAGGGGCGCGATACCCAACGATTGCCATGGGTCGGAATCGCGCCCGTGGGGTTTGCGATTGATAACCGTTTCTCAACCTGAGTTATCGCACCCCTTCAGGGCGCGGTGGGCCTGTTGCCATGTCGATCCCAGGGCGTTGCCCTGGGCTTAATAATCTCGGGCTTTCAGCCCGAAAAGACATCAGGGGGCCGCCGCGGGCTCCGGCTTGGCCTCGACCCGCTTCGCGGGCTTCGCCTTCCGCCCGAACCACCCACGCACCTTCTCCCTTCCTTCCACCATGATCTCGTAGATCGTCGGGATCACCAGTAGGGTGAGCAGGGTAGAGGTGATGGTGCCGCCGATCACGGCGCGGCCGAGGGGGGCGCGGAAGTCGGCTCCTTCGCCGGCTCCCAGGGCGACGGGGATCATGCCGGCGATCAGGGCGACGGTGGTCATCAGGATGGGGCGGAGGCGGACGCGGCCGGCTTCGATCAGGGCGTCGCGGAGGGGCATGCCCTCCTCGTGGTTCCACTTGGCGAAGTCGATCAGCAGGATGGCGTTCTTGGCCACGATGCCCATCAGCAGGATGACGCCGATCAGGCTCATCAGGTTCAGGGTGTCGCCGGTGATCAGCAGCATCAGCACCACGCCGACCAGCGAGAGGGGCAGGGAGAGCAGGATCGCCAGAGGATCGAGGAACGAGCCGAACTGGACCACCAGGATCAGGTACATCATCAGCACCGCCAGGGCCAGGGCGGCGAAGATCTTGGTGAAGACCTCGGTCTGGTTCTTGACGTCGCCCCCCTGCGAGAGGATCACCCCGGGAGGAAGGCGCAGCTTCTTGACCCGCTTGTTGAGGTCGGTCGTCACCTCGTTGAGGGAGCGCCCCTCGACGTTGGCGCCCACGGTCACCACCTTGTCGCGATTGAGGTGGTCGATCTGGGCCGGGCCGGTGCTGCGGACGACCGTGGCGACCTGGCCGAGCGGGATCAGGGAGGGCGCGCCGCCGGCGGTTGCGGTGCCCGATGTCGAAGCCGGCGCCGTGCCGCTGGTCGATCCTTGCGTCCCGGCCGAAATCCCGCCGCTCGGCGCCACCACCAGCGGGAGCTGCTCGATGTCGGTGACGTTGGTCCGCGCTTCGGGGGCGAGGCGGACGGTGACGTCGCGCGTCTTGCCCAGGGGATCGATCCAGTCTCCGGCCTTGACCCCGGCGAAGGCGGGGCGGAGGGACTGCGCCATCTGGGCGACGTTGAGGCCGAGGGTGCCGGCGAGGCCGCGGTTGAGCTGGATCTCCAGCTCCGGCCGGTCGCCGCGGGTGGAGAGGTCGATGTCGGTCGCCCCCTTCACCTTGCGCATCTCGCCCTCGATCGCCAGCGCCGCGCGGGTGAGGGTGGGCATGTCCTGGCCGCGGAGCTGCACCTGGATCTGCTTCTGGTTGCCCCCCGGTCCGCCCTGCGAGAGGG
>DASWQX010001034.1:0-1746 GCA_036403495.1 Thermoanaerobaculia bacterium | reverse complement strand
GGCTTCAGCGGCACGGTCTGGTTGAAGTGGTCCTTCAGGGTATCGGCCCCGGCGGCGGCGCCCACGAGCAGGAGAGCGCAGGCGAAGGGGGCGCTTCTTGGGAACAATCGGGAGATCGGCATGGGAGAGAGCCTCCTGTTCAGATGAAAAGATGACCGTCGCTAACCCTACGTCCGCCGGCCGCGAAATGTTGCAGGCGCCGCCGCCGTTCTGGCGTGGGGGGAGGGCTCGGGACCGGCGCCAAACCGGCCGGAACCGTGTAGCCTTCCCGGTGGAGGTCCTGGACGTGGTGGGACGACCGATGACGGACGATCTGACGGTTCTCCTGGAGGTGATGCCGCCCGGGGTGCGCGCCGCCATCGCGGCGCACCCGCGGCGTGACGAGCTGGTCGAGCTGGTGCTCGACCTCGGCCGGCAGCCCGAGGCCCGTTTCCCGGAGGCCGGCGAATTCCTCTCCGACCAGGCGGTCATCCGCGAGGACATCGCCTACGTGGTCGAGCGGGTCGGCCGCTTCGGCAAGGACAACCGGGCTGGGCTCGAGCGTACCCTCCACCGCATCTCGGCGATCCGCAACCGGGTGGGCGACGTCATCGGCCTGACCTGCCGCGTCGGCCGCGCCGTCTTCGGCACCGTGGACATCCTGCGCGACGTCATCGAGTCGGGGGAGTCGATCCTCCTGCTCGGCCGCCCCGGCGTCGGCAAGACCACCCTCCTGCGCGAGGCCGCCCGCGTGCTCGCCGACGAGCTGGCCAAGCGGGTGGTGGTGGTGGACACCTCGAACGAGATCGCCGGCGACGGCGACGTCCCCCATCCGGGGATCGGCCGCGCCCGCCGCATGCAGGTCCCCTCGCCGGACGAGCAGCACGCGGTGATGATCGAGGCGGTGGAGAACCACATGCCGCAGGTGATCGTGATCGACGAGATCGGCACCACCGCCGAGGCGCTGGCGGCGCGCACCATCGCCGAGCGCGGCGTCCAGCTCATCGCCACCGCCCATGGCAACACGCTGGAGAACCTGCTCCAGAACCCCACCCTCTCGGACCTCGTCGGCGGCATCCACGCCGTCACCCTCTCCGACGAGGAGGCGCGGCGGCGCGGCACCCAGAAGACGGTGCTGGAGCGCAAGGCGCCGCCGACCTTCGGCGTGCTGGTCGAGATCCAGGAGAAGGATCGCCTCGCCGTCCATCACGACGTCGCCGAGGTGGTCGACCGCTTCCTGCGCGACGTGCCCCCGCGCCCCGAGCTGCGCACCCGCACCGAGGGGGGCGGCGTCATGATCGAGGTTCAGAAGACAGAGCGCCGCGCGGAGAGGCCGGAGCGGCCGGTTGGGCGGGCCGAGCGAAAGGGTCCCGAGCGCCTCCGGAAGGAGATTCAGGATCCGGAGGAGGCTCCGCCGCTGCCGCCGGTCAAGGCGATCCACGGCAAGACGGTGCGCATCTTCCCCTATGCCGTCAGCCGCGAGAAGCTGGAACGGGCGCTGCGCAAGTTCCGCGTCTCGGCCTACGTGGTGGACGACCTCGACAGCGCCGACATGGTGGTGACCCTCAAGGCCCAGGAGCGGCGCCAGCCCCGGCGGCTGCGCGACGCCCACGCCCGCGGCATCCCTTTCTTCGTGGTGCGCAGCAACACCGTCACTCAGATGGAGAGCTTCCTGCGCTCGGTCTTCGGCGTCGACGAGGCCCTGGCGGGGGACGAGGAGGCGTTGCGCGAGGTCGAGGACGGTATCGACGAGGCCCTCGATCAGGG
>DASWQX010001033.1:0-3325 GCA_036403495.1 Thermoanaerobaculia bacterium | reverse complement strand
CGCGCACGGCAAGTTCCGGGTGGTCACCGAGGAGGGCGGCAGCGTCGACGCCGGGGAGGTCTTCGGCTCCCGCAAGGCCGACCACCGCATCCTGAACACCGTCCTCAACCTCGCCCAGGCCCATCCGGACCGCCGGGTCATCCTGGTCAGCAAGGACATCAACCTCCGCCTCAAGGCGCGCGCCCTCAACCTGCCGGCGGAGGACTACGAGACGGTCAAGATCAAGGACCTCTCCCATCTCCCCAAGGGGAAGGCCGAGGTCGAGGTGGCGGACGGCGCCGCGATCGACCATCTTTATCAGGAGGAGTGGCTGCCGGTGGAGGCCGTGCTCGCCGAGCGCCCCCCCTGCAACCAGTACTACATCCTGCGCAGCGGCTCGAAGTCGGCGCTCGCCTTCTACAACCCGGTGACCGACCGTCTGGAGCGGGTGGTCAAGCCGCTCGCCTACGGCATCTCGCCGCGCAACGCCGAGCAGACCTTCGCCCTCCACGCCGTGCTCAACCCGGACGTGCTGCTGGTCACCCTCTCCGGCGCCGCCGGCACCGGCAAGACCCTGCTCGCCCTCGCCGGCGCCATGGAGCAGCGGCGGCGCTTCCACCAGATCTACCTGGCGCGGCCGATCGTGCCGCTCTCGAACCGCGACATCGGCTTCCTGCCGGGGGACATCCAGTCGAAGATCAACCCCTACATGCAGCCGCTCTGGGACAACCTGGGGATCATCAAGAACCAGTTCGACGAGAAGGAGCAGGAGTACCGCAAGGTCGACGAGATGGTCGAGACCGAGAAGCTCCACATCGTGCCGCTCGCCTACATCCGCGGCCGCAGCCTCTCGAACGTCATCTTCATCGTGGACGAGGCGCAGAACCTCACCCCCCACGAGGTCAAGACGATCATCACCCGCGCCGGCGAGCGCACCAAGATCATCCTCACCGGGGATATCTTCCAGATCGACACCCCCTACCTCGACGCCAGCAGCAACGGCCTCTCCTACCTGATCGACCGCGTGCGCGGGAATCCGCTCTACGCGCACGTCAACCTGGAGAAGGGGGAGCGCTCGGCGCTGGCGAATTTGGCGAGCTCGATGTTGTAGAGGGGTGCAAGGGCTCCCTACGCGGTTCATCGTTGATCGAAGGGTGTAGAGACGCTCCCAGCCCATCCACGACACCCTGGGCAGGCCACGGGGACGGCGGGACGTCTCCGGCGGAGAGGATCGAGCTCCATCTGCATCATCCTGAACGGGAACAACCTGGCCAGCAGAATCTTGCCATCGGCGAGGATTCGCCTTGCGCCGGAGACGTCCCGCCGTCCCCGTGGCCTGCCAGGCGTTGTCATGGACGGGCTGGGAGCGTCTCTACAAGCCCTACGATCAACAGCGTCCTCCTACTTCGCCTCCTCCTTCGGCACCCCCTGCTCGCCGAGGTACCAGCGCGGCGGGTGCGCCGGCGAGGCCGCCTTCCAGACCAGGCCGAACTCGTGGGTGGCGGCGCTTAGAATGCGCTCCATGGCCTCGTCGACGGAATCGGTGAACAGGATGCGGTCGCAGTCGGCGGGGAGGATCGTTTTCTCGGACACCATGCCATGACAGAGGAAATCCTTCAGCGGCTGCCAGAACTCGGTCCCCATCAGGACCAGGGGGAAGTTCTTGATCTTGCCGGTCTGGATCAGCGTCGCGCATTCAAAGATCTCGTCCATGGTGCCGAACCCGCCCGGCAGAACCACGAAAGCGTACGAATACTTGACCAGCATCACCTTGCGGACGAAGAAGTAGCGGAACTCCAGCCAGCGGTCGAGATAGGGGTTGGGCTTCTGCTCGGTGGGCAGGATGATGTTGCAGCCGATCGACGGCGCGCCGACGTCGCGGGCGCCGCGGTTGGCCGCCTCCATGATGCCGGGGCCGCCGCCGGTCAGCACCGTGAAGCCGGCGCGGCCGAGCCGCCGCCCCATCTCGCGGGCGAGCTCGTAGTAGCGATGGTCCTCGTGGAACCGCGCCGAGCCGAACACGGTGACGCAGGGACCCACGAAGTGCAGGCCACGGAAGCCGCGGATGAAGTCGGCGCCGATCCGCAGCAGACGCCGGAGCTCGGATGCGCGAGAGTGCGGCCCCTCCAGGAACTTGCCGTCCTCGGCGGTCTCCGTCCCCTTTCCCCAACGGGGCGGCTCGCCGCTCTGCGCCGCCGCCTTGACCTCGGTTTCGGGAGTGGGTCCAGGCGCCTTCTCGGGTCGGGTCTCGTCCATGCCCGTGAGCTTAGCAAAGGGCGCGCCGCCCTCCTCGCGCTTCTCTTCTTTCTCCCCCTCCCCGCCCACCCCGCCCAGCGCTTCCCCAACGTGGTGATCCTCACTATCGACACCCTGCGCGCCGATCACCTCTCCTCCTACGGCTATGCCCGGCCCACCACGCCGAACATCGACCGCCTGCTCGCCTCGGGCGTCCGCTTCACCGACGCCCGCACCGTCGAGCCGCTGACCAATCCGGCGCTGGCCTCGATGTTCACCTCGCTCTATCCGCACGAGCACGGCGCCACCCGCAACGGCCTGCGGATGCGTCCCGGCCTGCCGTCCGTGGCGCGGGCGCTCGGGCGGCGCGGCTACGAGAGCGCCGCGTTCGTCAGCAACTGGCCGCTCAAGAACCGGATCTCGGGGCTCGGCGAGCACTTTGACCGCTACGAGGAGGTGTTCACCCGCAAGCGCTGGCTCGGCCTGTTCAAGGATGAGGCGAACGCCGAGGACCTCACCGACGCCGCCCTCGCCTGGCTGGCGCGGCCACGCCGGGCAAGCCGCCCCTTCCTGCTCTGGGTCCACTACGTCGAACCGCACGCCCCCTACCGCCTGCACGAGGAGATGGTCCGCCCGCTGGGGCTCGCCCGCCACGGCGTCCCCTCGCGCGTCGACCGCTACGACACCGAGATCGCCTTCGCCGACGCGCAGCTCGGCCGGCTGCTCGCGGCCTTCGAGCGCGATCCCGAGCTGAAAGTGAACACCCTGTTCGTCTTCGCCGGCGATCATGGGGAGAGCCTGGGCGAGCACGGCTACTGGGGACACGGACGCAACCTCTGCGAGCCCACGTTGAAGATCCCGCTCGGCATGGCCTGGGCAGGGAAGATCCACTCCGGCACCACGATCGACGCGCCAGCCCAGATCCTCGACGTCGCGCCCACCATCCTCGGCCTCGCCGGCCTCCCCTCCCCTCCCGGCTTCCAGGGCTACGACTGGACGCCCGTCCTTCAAGGTGCGCCGCCGCCGCGCGGCCGCGTCCTCCAGTTCGAAGCGCACAAGGGCGCCGTGCTCTCCTCCCAGGAGGCGTCGAACGCTCGTCGCAAGGGCCTCT
>DASWQX010001032.1:0-2636 GCA_036403495.1 Thermoanaerobaculia bacterium | reverse complement strand
CGTCGCCGCCAGCGGGGAGACGCCGTCGCCTCCCCATCTGCCCGCCGGGGTCTCCCCCCTGGCACCCGCGCGGGCGCGGCACGTCGCCGAGCTGATGCGGGAGGCGGAGACCTATCGCGGCCTGAAAGCGAAGGCCAGGGTGCCGGCCGGGTCCCTGAGCGCTCGGAAGCTGCGAGCGGAGATCATCGAATCGATGCCGCAGGACTATCCGCCTGCCGAGCTCAAGGCACTGGAGGTCAGCCTCAAGGCCTTCGGGCTGATCCCCGAGGCGATGGACCTGCGCCGGTATCTCCCCGAGCTGCTGAGCAGCCAGGTGGCGGGCTTCTACGATCCCGACCGCAAGTTCCTGGCGCTGGTCGACCTGCCGAGAGGGAAGCGGGGGATGCCGGACAACGCCGAGGACGTCACGCTGGTCCACGAGCTGACCCATGCCCTCCAGGATCAGAGCTTCGACCTCCGCCGGTTCGAGGACCGCGATCCGCTCTCCGACGGCGGGACGGCGCGCACCGCCCTGGTCGAGGGGGATGCCACGCTGACCATGCTCGATTTCAGCCTGCACGGCAGCCTGGAGACGATGCCCGGCGTGGACGCGGTCCTCAAAACGATGCTGCAGGACCCGGAAAAGATGTTCGACGGCTCGCCGGACCTCCCCGGCGCCAGGGAGATGGCCGCCGCTCCCCCCTGGCTCCGCGACACCCTGGTGTTCAGCTACTTCCAGGGCGCCGCCTTCTGCGTCAGCGCCCGCCGGCGCGGCGGGCAGGCGCTGCTCGACTACGCCTTCTCGACCGATCCGCCGCGCTCGACCGAGCAGATCCTCCACCCCGAGAAGTGGCACACCCGGCGGGACGATCCCATCGCTCTGAAGCTCCCGGACCTCGCCGCCGAGCTGCCGGGCTACACCAAGGCGGCCGAAGGGGAGTTGGGGGAGCTGAGCCTGCGGATCTTCCTCCGCGAGGGGCTCAAGGATCTGGAGTGGGCCACCCGCGCGGCCGCCGGATGGGGGGGAGACCGCTTCGCCGTCTTCCAGAACGGAGCGGGGAAGGACGGCAGAAAGGTGGTCTGGATCACCGAGTGGGACACCGAGACCGACGCCGGCGAGTTCCGGAGCGCTCTGGAAGCGCTGGCGGGCTGGCGGGTGGAGAGCGCAGGTCCCACCCGCGTCCTGGCCCTCCGCGGCAGCCTGCCGGAGGAACTCTGGGCGGCGATTCGCGCCAAGCTGGCGGCGGTGGTCGCGGAGAGGCCCGCCAACAAGGACATCGACCTCAAGGCGATCGGGGCGGCGCCGGCGGTTGCGCCTACTCCTCGTCCCGCGGCACCGTCTCCGGCTGGTGGACGTTGATCCGCACCGTGGCCACCCGGTTGTGCTGGACCTCGATCACCTCGATCGTCACCGGCCCCAGCTCGATACGGTCGCCCACGGCGGGGTTGCGCCCCAGCTCGGAGAGAACGACGCCGCCGATGGTGTCCTCGTCGCGCTCCGAGAGCTCGACGCCCAGCGCCTCCTCGAGATCCTCGACCAGCATGCCGCCGGCCACCTGGTAGACGCCATCCCCCCGCTCGACCAGCTCGGGCTTCTCGACGTCGAACTCGTCCTGGATCGAGCCGACGATCTCCTCGATGACGTCCTCGATCGTGACGATGCCGGAGACGCCGCCGTACTCGTCGATCACCGCCGCCAGGTGGAAGCGCTCGGTCCGCATCCGCTTCAGCAGGCGGTCGAGCTCCAGCGTCTCGGGGACGAAGGCGATCTCGCGCGCCACCTCGGTCAGCGCGGTCAAGGGGCGCTCGCGGTGGAAGATGTCCTTGATGTGGAGGAGCCCGATGACGTGATCGAGATCCCCCTCGCAGAGCGGGAAGCGGGTATGGCCGCTGCGGCGGGCGAGCCGCAGGTTCTCCGCCAGCGGGCGGTCGGTCGAGAGGTAGATCACGTCCTGGCGGGGCAGCATGATCTGCCGTGCCACCCGGTGCGACAGCTCGAAGATATTGTCGAGAAGCTCCCGCTTCTGGGTCGAGAGCTGGCTCTCCTTCGAGGACGAGAGGAGCCGCCGCAGCTCCTCCTCGTCGTGCAGCAACTCCCCCTCGGCCGCCGGCGAGATCCCGATCAGCCGCACCAGCCGGTTGGCTGCGTGGTTGAGCAGCCAGATGGCCGGATAGGTGAGCTTGTAGAAGAAGTAGAGCGGGAGCGCCACCAGCAGGGAGGCCCCCTCGGCCTTGCGGATCGCAATCGTCTTCGGGACCTGCTCGCCGAGCACGATGTGGAGGACGGTGATGACCAGGAACGACACCGTCACGCTGATCGAGTGGAGGAGCGCGGGATTGTTCGCCACAAAGGGGTCGAGCAGCGGGTGGATCAGCCAGGCGAACGCCGGCTCGCCCACCCAGCCGAGAGCCAGGCTGGCCAGGGTGATGCCGAGCTGGGTGGCCGAGAGATAGGCGTCGAGATGGCGGAGCATGTGCCGCGCCAGCCGCGCCCGTTTGCCCTCCAGCGGCTCGAGCTGCGTCGGCCGCACCTTGACCAGGGCGAACTCGGCGGCCACGAAGAAGCCGTTGAGGGCCACCAGCAGCAGCCCCAGCACCATCCCCCAGCCGCCCGGGATCACCTGCACCTGCGGCGCGGGTGTGGGCACGGCGGCGGC
>DASWQX010001031.1:0-3361 GCA_036403495.1 Thermoanaerobaculia bacterium | reverse complement strand
GAGGATGTGGTCCCCCTCCCAGTTCTGCAGGATGAAGGTCTTGCCGGAATCGGCGTAGGCGGTGAGGAGATAGCGGGTGAGCCGGTACATCTGGTCGCGCTCGGCGGCGGCCTCGGCGGGCGACAGGCCGTCGAGGAACTGCGGCGTCACGGTAACCGGCGTGATGACCAGAATGTAGGTCGAGAACGGCTTGGCGAACAGGGCCTGGACGTACGGGCGCTGCGCCAGCTCGACGACGTCGACCGGCAGCGGCGCCCAGTCGGAGTTGAAGTTGTAGAGCGCCTGGATGGTGTTGGGGACGAAGAAGATCTTGATCACCCGGCTGCCCACCTCGAGGACGCGGTCCGCCCCCTCGTTGAGGTAGTCCGCGCCGGTGAAGTTGTAGCGGCCGGCCGCGTGGGCCACGCCGAGCACGTCGCGGGCGTCGACGGCGGTGGCGGGCAGGGCGCCGGCCAGGAGCGCGGCGGCGAGCAGCGCGGTGGCCAGGAGGGCGCATGAGACTCCGCGGCGAGCTCTTTCAACGACGGCCATCACCTGTATTGTACGTGGCCGGAGGCGGCGGCGTTTGAAAGGAGAGGCGGCCATGAAAGCGGCGGTGATCGACGGGTACGGGGGGAGCGACCGGCTCCAGGTGCGCGAGGTGGCGGAGCCGGGCGAGCCCGGGCCGGGGCAGGTACGGCTGCGGGTGAGGGCGGCGAGCGTGAATCCCATCGATTGGAAGATGCGCCGCGGCAGCCTGCGGATCGTCATGCCGGCGAAATTTCCCCTCATCCTCGGCTTCGACGCCGCCGGCGAGGTCGATGCGGTGGGCCCGGAGGTGACCCGCTTCCAGCCGGGCGACGCGGTGTTCGGCGGCGTCGACCGGCACCAGGGCGCCTACGCGGAGATGACGCTGGCGCGGGAGTCGGCGCTGGCGCCCCTGCCGCAATCGCTCTCCTTCGTGGAGGCCGCGGCGCTGCCGGTGGCCGGCCTTACCGCCCTCCAGGCACTGCGCGACCGGGGAGAGCTGGCCGCCGGCGAGCGGGCGCTGATCAACGGCGCCTCCGGCGGCGTGGGGCATCTGGCGGTGCAGATCGCCGCCGCCGTCGGCGCGCGGGTGACGGGGGTCTCCAGCGGCCGGAACCTCGAATTCGTCCGCTCCCTTGGGGCGGTGGAGGCGATCGACTACGAGGAGGAGGACTTCGCCGGCCGCGACGACGCCTGGGACGTGATCTTCGACGCCGTGGGGAACCGCTCCTACCAGGAGTGCGAGCCCTCGCTGGCGCGCGGAGGCGGCATCTACGTCACCACGGAGGTCGGCCCGCGGCCGTTCCTCAACGCGGCGTTCACCGCCCTCGGCGGTCTCTTCGGTCAGAAGAAGCGGGCGCGGTGGATCACGGCGAAGCACACCGCCGCAGATCTCGCCCTGCTCGCCCGCATGGCCGACCAGGGGCGGGTGCGGCCGGAGATCCAGGAGGTCTTTCCGCTGGAAAAGATCCGCGCGGCGCACGCGCTCGGCGAAACCGGCAGGACGCGCGGGAAGATCGTGATCGAGATTTCCTGAGCAGGCTATGATGGCGGCCTCATGGCCTGGATCCGCACCATCGCGCCCGACGAGGCGACCGGCCTGCTGAAGCGCCTCTACGGCCAGGCGCTGGCGCGGGCGGGGAAGGTGTTCAACGTCCTGCGCCTCCAGAGCCTCCGGCCGGAGGTCCTGAAGGCGGGCGTCGCGCTCTACACGGAGGTCATGATCTCGCCGCGCAGCCCGTTGAGCCGGGCGCAGCGGGAGATGATCGCGGTCGTCGTCTCGCGCGCCAACCAATGCCACTACTGAACCGGCGCCCACGCGGACGACCTCCGGGTTGAGGTCGCAGGCAGGGGAGCGGAGGGGGAGGCGCTGGTGGCGGCGGTGCGGAACGGGGCCTGGAGCGCCGCCGCGGAGGTGACCGCCGCGGACCGCGCCATGCTCGACTTCGCCGTCAAGCTCGCCCGCGAGCCGCGGTCGATGACCCGCGACGACATCGCGGCCCTGCGCGCCGCCGGCTTCGGCGACACGGCCATCCACGACATCGTCCAGGTCACCGGTTTCTTCTGCTACTACAACCGGCTCGCCGACGGGCTCGGGATCGACTCTGAGTCGCCCGAGCCGCCGGCGAGCCATGCTTCTCTTTAAGGCTGACCGGCGTCGGCCGGCAGGGTCAGCTTGCCGGTCTCGGGCTGCCAGGTGACGTCGAAGATCCACCAGCGCCGGCCGTCGTTGAACAGCTCGAAGCTGCTGATGCCGCGGACGAACGGCTTCGCCTCGCCGGCGACGTGGCGGACCTCGTAGGTGCTCCAGACGTGGAGGATCTTGCCGAACCCCTGAGTGCTGCGGGCGATCTCCTTGGGGATGTAGCCCTCCTGGAGCATGTTGGACTCGGTATCGAACAGATATCGCGACGGCGTGAAGGTATGCGGCATGGTGCCGCTGTGTCCCTTGCCCTCGGCCGGCAGCAGCCGCGCGCCGGGGAAAAAAAGTGACAGGAAGCGGTTCCAGTCGCGTTTCTTTCCGGCCGGTCCCGAGAGCGACTCGTAGTAGGCGGCGACGATGGCCTCCGGCGAGGCGACGTCGTCCGCCGCCGGCTTCGCCAAGCCGGCCATGTGGCCGCCGGGAGCTCCCGAGCTGCCGTGCATCATGTGGCCCATGGGCGCCGGAGCGGCGGGTTCCTGCGCGCCGGCCGCCGCTCCCGTCGGGGCGGCGAGCGCCAGCGCCAGAATCCAGATCGTTGGACGTGAGATCATTCGGCTCTCCTCAGGGCAGCAGCGTTTGTTCTCAAGGGAGTAGATTGTAGGGACGCATCATGTCGTTGTCCTCGTGCTCGAGGATGTGGCAGTGCCAGACGTACGGCGGCACGCCGTGAGGAGGCGCCGAGAGGCCGTTGGGCAGCTCGAATTTCTGAATGATCCGCGTGACCAGGCCGACCCCGTTGTCGGGATCGCCGGGGTACGCCTTGACCACGTCCTTCCACGCCGGCCGCTCGTTGGCTCCCGGCGCTTCGGGCGGGGCGAGGAAGTGGATCTGCCCCGTCGACTGGAAACGGTTGAGGTCGAACTTCTGCCGGTTCAGCACCTGGAAACGGACCAGGTGGACGTGGATCGGGTGGCCGTCGGTGGTGACGTTGTAGAGCTCCCAGACCTCGGTGGTGTTGGCGTGCGGGTCCTCGGTGACCGGCGAGCTCCAGTGCAGGGGGCCGGCGGCGACGGTGCCGAGCATGCCTTCGATGGGATCGCCGGTCGTGGGGTCGTCGTCCTCGGAGAGCAGCAACTGGCGCGTCTGCCGGGAGTGGGCGGGATCGAGCAGCGGCACCGACGCGAGGGTCGAGGGAAGCGCGTGATCGGCCTG
>DASWQX010001030.1:0-5112 GCA_036403495.1 Thermoanaerobaculia bacterium | reverse complement strand
CGCCCGAGTTCTGGGGGGACCCCGCCTTCGCCGATCCGCGGATGCCGGCGGTGGGCCCGTCCTGGGAGGACGCGGTGGCCTTCTGCGCCTGGGCCGGCGAGCGGCTGGGGGTGGCGGCGCGGCTCCCCACCGAGGCCGAGTGGGAGCACGCGGCGCGCGCCGGCCGCGATGCCCTCTATCCGCACGGCGACGAGCCTCCGGAGTCGCTGCCGGACTACGACCGCCGCTGGCAGGGCGGCCCGGAGCGGGTGGACGCCTACCCCTCCCGCCATCCGCTCGGCTTCCTGGGGCTCGGCGAGAACGTCCACGAGTGGTGCGCGGACTGGTACGACGCCGGCTACTACGCCGTCTCGCCGGTGGACGATCCGCGCGGGCCGGCGAGCGGCCACCGCCGGGCCTCCCGCGGCGGCTCGTGGCGCCACCAGATCAAGGTCAGCCGCTGCGCGGCGCGCTCCGCCATCCCCCCCGCGATGCGCTACAGCGATTACGGCTTCCGCTTGGCCGCAGACATGAGGGCGAGAGCATGACCCCCCGCCCCTTGCACCACGCCGTCCGCACCGCGGTGCTCCTCGGCGTCCTCCTCCATTCCATCGCCATCTTCGCGGTGTGGAAGACCTGGGGCGAGTTCGGCCGCGGCAACCTGCTGGCCTGGATCGACTTCCCCGCCTCGCTCGCCTTCCTGCACCTCGACGGCACCCCGCTGCTCCTCTGGAGCCTCGCCGCCGGCGGCCTGCAGTGGGCGATCATCGCGGCCCTGCTGTCGTTCTCCCTCGGGCGGGCGGCGCGGGGACGGCCGCGTTGACCGCCGCGAACCGCGCCCGGAACTGCTGATACTGCGGGCTGTCACGGATCAGCGCGGCGTGCCGCGGCAGTTGCGCGATCTCGGCGGCCACGTTCTGGATCCGCTCCTGGGTCAGGGGGTGATCCGAGAAGAACTGCCCCACCTTGGAAGGGCGGGTCTTCTGCAGCCGCGCGAGCTTGCCGAAGAAGTCCTCGAACCCCTGCGGATCGAAGCCCGCTCGCGTGGCGTACTGCACGCCCAGGGCGTCCGCCTGGCGCTCGGCGTCGCGGCTGTAGTGGTTCATCACGCCGGTCCCCACCAGCCGCGCCGTGATCTGCCGGATCATGCCCGGGTTCCGTCCCATCACCAGCCGCGCCAGCAGGTTGTAGCCGTAGGCCCGGGTCATCGTCTGCGTGCCGTGACGCGCGGCGCCGTGGCCGATCTCGTGCGCCATCACGTCCGCCAGCTCGTCGAGGGTGTCGGCCTCGCCGATCAGCCCCGAGTTGACGAAGACCAGCCCGCCCGGCAGGTTGAAGGCATTCACCGAGGGGTCGCGGACCACGAAGAAGTCCCAGCGGCGGTTGCCGTAGGGGGTCTGGGCCGCGATCCGCCGCCCGATGGCGTTCAGGTACTGCATGGCGGCCGGATCGTTGACCAGCGGCTTCTGCTGCGCCGCCTGGGCGAAGATCTCGTTGCGCATCGCCCACTCCTGGTCGACCGAGATCAGGTCGAACCCCTCGCTGCTGCGGGGCGCGGCGGAGTACACGGCGAGGCCCAGCGCGGCGACCAGCAGGGCCGAGGGGAGGGCGACGTTCCGGTGAAGCGTCTGGCGAGTGTGCATGACAGGGTCTCCTCTTCGTCGACGCCCGCATCGGAGGCAAGACCGATGCCAGATCGCGCCGGAGAGCGGTATGCTGCGGCCGTGCGCAAGGCCGTCCCCGCCCTCGTCCTCCTCGGCCTTTTTCTGGCGCTCGGCGCTCATGGACAGCCTGCGGCGGAGGTCCATGCGGCCGGCAGCCATGGCGGCCCGGTGGTCCCGGTGCTGCTCGGGCTGGTGGTGATCCTGCTGGCGGCGAAGATCGGCGGCGAGGTCTTCGAGCGGCTGGGGCAGCCGGCGGTGCTCGGCGAGCTGGTATTCGGCATCGGGCTCGGCAACCTCGGGCTGCTGGGCTTCGGCGGCCTCGAGTTCCTGGGGACCTCGGCGGGGATCGAGATCCTCGCCCAGCTCGGCGTCATCCTGCTGCTCTTCCAGGTAGGGCTCGAATCGAACGTCGGCGAGATGCTGGCCGTGGGGTGGTCGAGCCTGCTGGTCGCCGTCCTCGGGGTGATCGCCCCGTTCTTCCTCGGCTGGGGGGTGTCGGCCTGGCTGCTGCCGCATGAGGAGACGCTGGCCCACGTCTTCATCGGCGCCACCCTGAGCGCCACCAGCGTGGGGATCACGGCGCGGGTGCTCTCCGACCTCGGCAAGCTCGGCGCCCGCGAGTCGAAGATCGTGCTCGGCGCCGCGGTGATCGACGACGTGCTCGGCCTGGTGATCCTCTCGGTGGTCTCAGGAGTGATCGGGGCGGCCAACAGCGGCGGCACGCTGCGCGGGATGGACGCCGGGATCATCGTGGTCAAGGCGGTCGTCTTCCTGGTCGGGGCGATCCTGATCGGCGGCTGGCTGTCGCGCCGGGTCTTCCGGCTGGCGGGGTTCCTGCGGATCCAGGGGATGCTGCTGGCGCTCGCCCTCGCCATCTGCTTCCTGCTCGCCTACCTGGCCGACCGCATCGGCCTCGCCACCATCGTCGGCGCCTTCGCGGCCGGGCTGATCCTCGACGGGGTGCAGTTCCGCGACCTGGGCGAGCAGACCAAGCACTCGATCGAGGAGCTGATCCACCCCATCGCGGGCTTCCTGGTGCCGGTCTTCTTCGTGCTGATGGGCGTGCGGGTCGACCTCGCGAGCTTCGCGCAAGGGCCCGTGCTCGGCTTCGCGGCGCTGCTCACCCTCGCCGCCATCCTCGGCAAGATGGTCTGCGCGGCCGGGGTCGTGGAGCGCGGGATCGACCGCCTGTCGGTCGCGGTCGGCATGGTGCCGCGGGGAGAGGTGGGGCTGATCTTCGCCGGCATCGGCGCCCAGCTCCTGCTGCACGGCCGGCCGGTGATCTCCCCCGCCCTCTTCGCGGCCGTGGTGGTGATGGTGATCGTCACCACGCTGGTCACCCCGCCGGCCCTCAAGATCACGCTGGCCCGGGGGGACCGGCGGAAGGCGCGACGGACGAAAGCCGCCCGCAACCTTTCCTGACCCGGCGCGTATCCCCCCGAGGGCTCCCTCCGGAGCCCCGGGCTGCCTTTGTGCCTTTGAAATCCTGATGGAGATCCCGATGCGGAAACCGCTCCTTCTCACCCTCTTCCTAGCCCTCCTCGCCACCGCCGGCCACGCCGCCATCGATCCCGGCCTGCTCGCCGGCATGAGCGCCCGCTCGATCGGGCCGGCCGGCATGAGCGGCCGCGTCACCTCGATCGCGGCGGTCGAGTCGAACCCCAACCTGGTCTACATCGGCGCCGCCTCGGGGGGCGTCTGGAAATCGACCAACGGCGGCCTCACCTGGACTCCGGTCTTCGACGACCAGCCGGTGGCGTCGATCGGCGCCGTGGCCGTCGATCCGTCGAACCCGGACGTCGTCTGGGTCGGCACGGGCGAGGGGAACCCGCGCAACAGCGTCTCGATCGGCGACGGCGTCTACCGCTCAGGCGACGGCGGGCGCACCTGGGTCCACCTGGGGCTGGAGAAGACCGAGCGCATCGACCGCATCGTGGTCCATCCGACCAACCCGAACGTGGTCTGGGTGGCGGCCCTCGGCCAGGAGTGGGGGGAGAACCCGGAGCGGGGCATTTTCAAGACTGAGGACGGCGGCCGCACCTGGAACCGGGTGCTCTACGTCGACCCGCGGACCGGCGCCGCCGACCTGGCGATCGATCCGCGCGACCCCGACAAGCTCTACGCGTCGATGTGGCAGTTCCGGCGCTGGCCCTGGTACTTCCAGTCCGGCGGCCCCGGCTCAGGGCTCTACGCGACCTCCGACGGCGGCCGCACCTGGCAGCGCGCCGGCGAGGCGGACGGCATGCCCAAGGGGAACCTCGGACGGATCGGCATCGCCGTCTCGCGCTCCAATCCCGACGTGGTCTATGCCACCGTCGAGGCCGCCAAGAGCGCCCTGGTGCGCTCCGAGGACGGCGGCAAGTCCTGGCAGACGGTCAACGACCGCTACGACGCCAATCCGCGGCCGTTCTACTTTGCCCACATCGTGGTCGATCCCGAGCAGCCGAACCGCCTCTACAGCCTGGACTTCAGCATCCGCGTCTCGAACGATGGCGGGCGGAGCTTCAACGACCTCTACCCCGGCTCCCTGATCCACGGCGACTACCATGCCATGTGGATCAGCTCCCGCGATCCCAACTGGTTCTACGTCGGCAACGACGGCGGCGTGGCGGTCAGCCACGACCGCGGGAAGACGGCCCGCTTCGCCACCACCCTGCCGCTCGGCCAGTTCTACCATGTGGCCGTCGACAACGAGACCCCCTACAACGTCTACGGCGGCCTGCAGGACAACAGCTCCTGGCGCGGCCCCAACACCGTCTGGCAGCAGGGGGGGGTCCGCAGCTACGAATGGAAGACGGTGGTCGGCGGCGACGGCTTCGAGACCCGGCCGGACCTCGCCGATCCCAACCTGATCTACTCCGAGTCCCAGGGAGGCGAGCTGATCCGCTACGACCTGCGGACCGGCGAGACGCGCGCCATCAAGCCCAGCCCGCCCGAGGGGGGGAAGCTCCGCTTCAACTGGAACGCCGGCTTCGCCACCGATCCGCAAGAGCCCGGCACGATCTACCTCGGCAGCCAGTTCGTCCACAAGTCGACCGACCGCGGCGAGACCTGGACGGCGATCAGCCCCGACCTGACCACCAGCAACCCCGACTGGCAGCACCAGGACGTCAGCGGCGGCCTCACCCGCGACGTCAGCAACGCCGAGAACCACACCACCATCCTTGCCATCGCCCCCAGCCCGCTGCAGAAGGGGGTGATTTGGGCGGGGACCGACGACGGCCGCCTGCACGTCACGCGCGACGGCGGCAAGAGCTGGACGAGCCTGGAGAAGAACGTCCCCGGCGTGCCGGCGAACACCTGGATCCCCAGCATCCTCCCCTCGAAGTTCGACCCCGCCTCCGCCTTCGTGGTCTTCGACAACCACCGGCGCTCCGACTGGGCGACCTACGCCGTCCGCACCGACGACTGGGGCAGGAGCTGGAAGAGCCTGGCGACCGGCGACCTCCGGGGCTGGGCCCTGTCGATC
>DASWQX010001029.1:0-2091 GCA_036403495.1 Thermoanaerobaculia bacterium | reverse complement strand
TCCCGCGACTCGTCGTCCAGCAGGTCCCACTTGTTGACCGCCACGATCGCCGCCCGCCCGAGCTCCCAGATGCTGCCGGCGATCGCGAGATCGCTGCTGGTCACCCCCGCCGCCGCGTCGATCACCAGCACGGCGAGCTCGGCGCGCTCGATCTGCCGCCGCGCCATCATCACCGCCAGCTCCTCGGCCTGCCCTGTGACCTGGCTCCGGCGGCGCATGCCGGCCGTGTCGATCAGCAGGTAGGACTTGTCGCCGCGGGTGATCAGGGTGTCGACCGGATCGCGGGTGGTCCCCGCCACCGGCGAGACCAGCGACCGGTTGAGGCCGGAGATCTTGTTGAGCAGCGACGACTTGCCGACGTTCGGCCGCCCCACGATGGCGATCGCCGGCGCATCGGGGGGGACCGGGATGTCCGGGATCTCTGGAAGGGCCAGCGCCAGCGCCTCGCGCAGGTCGCCGATGCCGCCGCCGTGCTCGGCCGAGATCAGGAGCTGGCGGTCGATCCCCAGCTTGTAGAACTCGGCGAAGCGGTTCTGCGCCTCCTTGGTGTCCGCCTTGTTGACCACCAGCACCGCCGGCTTGTTGAAGCGCCGGAAGTGCGACCAGACCTCCTCGTCCGCCGAGACCAGGCCGAGCTTGCCGTCAACCACGAAGAGCAGCAGATCGCTCTCCTCGACCGCCAGGAAGACCTGCGCGTTGAGGCCCAGCGGATCGTCCCCGGGCACCAGCCCGCCGGTGTCCACGAGCTGGATCGGCCGGTCCTCCGCCAGCTCGACCGTACCGGTGATGCGGTCGCGGGTGACCCCCGGCAGATCATGGACGATCGACTTCCGGCGCCCCAGGAGACGGTTGAACAGGGTCGACTTGCCGACGTTGGGGCGGCCGATGATGGCGACGGTGGGGGTTAAGGGCATGAGGTTTAACCTACCCCCCAGGGCTTCGGCGTCATCTGAGCCAAATCCCGGGAACCATGGAGAACGGTGATGATTTGAACTCGCTCGGATCTGAAGCGATAGATAATGCGGTAGCTTTGAAAGAGCACCTCCCGAAGATCCTCGGATTCAAGGGCTTCCGGCACTCTTCGGCCCATTTCCGGAAAGGTTTCCAATTTGTCGACCGCCCCGATGAGCCTGCCGATGAATTGCACCGCATAGTGCTCCGAGTCCCGCGCGATGTACTCGCGGATCGCAGCAAGATCGGCGATGGCAGGATCCGTCCATTCGACCTTCATCGGGAGAGAAATCTCTTCTTCACTTCCTCATGAGGGACGACACGCCCCTCATCGGCGGCCTGGATGCCAATCGCGATCTTCTGGCGGACATAGAGCTCGTACATCACATCGTCCCACGTAACATGGTCAGGCAGGCTCTCGATGAGCTGCCGAGCGTCTTCTTTCGCCGTATTCATGGCTCCTCCAATCCGGACCTCGATTGTAACCCCTGCTTTGAAGGTGCGCACAGCGCGCCCTACGATCGCCCCTTCTTCTCTCTCCCCTTCGCAGCCGGCTTCCGAGCCACCTTCCGCCCCTCCTCCCGCTCCCGCCGCCCTTCTTGCCGTCGAACAACCGGCCGCGAGGACGTCGGCTCCGGCATCCCCACCAGCTTGAAGTCGAGCCCCCGCGCCTTCGGCGAGGCGCCCACGAGCACGACCTCGACGGCGTCGGCGAGCCTGAAGATGCGCCCTTTGCTCTCGCCGATCAGCCGGTGCGCCTCGGGCTCGTGACGGTAGAAGTCGTCCGCCATGGTGCGGATCGGCACCAGGCCGTCCACGAAATAGCCGTCGAGCTGCACGAAGAGGCCGAAGGGCTGCACGCCGGTGATCCGCCCCTTGAAGGTCTCCCCGGCGCGGCCGGCCAGGAAGCGCACCTTCTTCCACTGCAGAAGGTCGCGCTCGGACTGCTCGCTCCGCCGCTCCGTGGTGCTGGTGTGCTCGGCGATCGCCGGCAACCTCTCGACCAGCCGCGACGCCTCCCACTCCCGCGTCCGGCCTCCCAGGAGCGCCTTGAGCTGGCGGTGGACCACCAAGTCCGGATAGCGCCGGATGGGCGACGTGAAGTGGGTGTAGAACTGCGACGCCAGCGCGTAGTGGCCG
>DASWQX010001028.1:0-3729 GCA_036403495.1 Thermoanaerobaculia bacterium | reverse complement strand
CGTCGCCGCCAGCTTCCTGGCCGACTACACCTCGGACGCCGCAATGGCGAGCACCTTCGTCGGCTGGTCCGGCGGCACCGACCTCGCCACCCCGGGCTCCTACATCCGGATCGACGGGCCGCGGCTCTGGATCGAGATCGTGGCCCAGCCCGGCGCGGTGATCCCCGATCAGGTCCAGCTCCAGTCGGTCTGGCGCGACAAGATCTTCGACTATGGAGCCAACGGCGCCGCGGCGACGCCGGGCACCCTCTCTTTCACCGGCCCCACGTTCCAGACCCAGGAGGGCGCCGGGACCGCCACCCTCACGGTCCGGCGCACCGGCGGCACCGACGGCGCGGAAAGCGTCGACTACGCCGTCTCCGGCGGTACGGCGACCGCGGGCCTGGATTATGAGAATGTCACCGGCACGCTGAATTGGGCGAACGGCGACGGTGCGGCCAAGACGATCCAGATCCCCATCTTCGACGACGCGATCGTGGAGAATCCCGAGACCGTGCTCCTCTCGCTGGCCAACCCGCTCGGCGGTGCCGCGCTCGGGGGCCCGAGCACGGCCACCCTGACTATCGCCGACAATGACGTCAACACGTCTCCAGGCGAGTTCTCCTTCACCGCGACCGTCTTCCGGGCTCCGGAAGGATCGGGGGGCGTCACGGTCAAAGTCCAGCGGCTCGGCGGCAGCCACGGGGCCGCGTCGGTGCGGCTGGCGGCGATCAACGGCGGCGCCACCGCCGGCGTCGACTACAAGCTCCCCACCATGCGCGTCCTGCGCTGGGCCGACGGCGACAGCGCCACCAAGTCCTTGCGGGTGACCTTCATCAACGACTCGATCCGGGAGAACAACGAGAGGTTCCAGTTGATGCTGACCTCGCCCACCGGCGGCGCCACCCTCGGCACCCCCATAAAGGCGATCGTCACGATCCTCAACGACGATTGAGGCCGGAGCCGCTTCTACAGCAGATGAAACTCCGGGATCGCCTCCCCCTCCGCAAACCGTGAGGGGCGGAGGGGGCGGACGTCGATCGTCTTCGCTTCACCGTCGAGGATCATCTCCACCACGAGCTGTCCGAGGGCAGGCGAGTGCATGACGCCGTGCCCTGAGGAGCCGTTGATCAGCCAGAGGTTGTCCAGACGCGGCGCCAGGCCGAGGATGGCGTGCTGGTCCGGCGACATCTCGTAGAGCCCCGCCCAGCAACCTTCCCGATCCATCGACACGTCCCTGAGGCAGGGGATGCGGACATGGGCCCGTTCGAGGAGCCCCGGCAGCCAGCTCTCGTCGAAGGTCGCGTCGAAGGGATCAGTCGAAGTGGAAGGCTGTGGCCAGAGGAGGAGGACGCGACCGTCGCGCACCCGGAGGTGGAAACCGTCGCCCAGGAAGATGGTCATCGGCATCTCTTCGGGGAGCACGGAGGTGGGCATCGTGGGAGCCACCTGACGGCGGAGCGGGGTGACCGGGATCTCGACTCCCGCAAGCCTGCCGAGACCGCCGGCCCAGGCGCCTCCGGCATTGACGACGTGACGGGCCGCGATCGAGCCGGTGGTGGTCTCTACGTCGGTAATCCGTCCAGGCAGCCGCTTGGCGACCACGAAGCCGGTCACTTCGGTGCCGAATTCGAAACGGACGCCGAGGCGCTTGGCGGCCTCCACGTAGCCGTTCAGGATGTTCAGCGGGCGGATGAAGCCGTCGATCGCGCAGAACGATCCTCCCGGGATTCCATCCATCCGCACCGCCGGATTCAGCCGCGCCGCGTCCTCCGCTCCGATCTCCTCGACGGGGACGCCGAGCTCTTTCTGCAACGGCCGGATTGAGCGCAGCGCGTCCATCTGCGCCTCGTCGGCCGCGAGAAAGAGATAGCCGTAGGGTCGATATCCCGAATCGGCGCCGATCTCGTCGGGGAAACGGAGCAGCTTCTCGCGGGAGAGCAGGGAGATACGGATGTTGACCGGCGTGGCGAACTGGGTGCGGAAGCCGCCGGTGGCCTTTCCGGTGCTCCCTTGTCCCACCGCCGGGGCTCGGTCGAGCACCACCACGTCGCGGCAGCCGCGGGCCGCCAGGTGCCAGGCCACGCTGGCGCCCATGACGCCCGCCCCGACGACGACAACCTCGGCCACCTCAGGCGTCCTTGGCCAGCCGGATACCGGTGAACTGGAAGCGGGTGTCCGGCGCCCAGAAGTTCCGGTAGCTCGCGCGGATGTGGTTCGCGGGCGTGGCGCAGGAGCCGCCGCGGAGCACGCGGACGTTGTCCATGAACTTCCCGTTGTACTCCATGAGCGGCCCTTCGAACGGCCGGTAGCCGGGGTAGGGCTCGTAGTGGTTCGAGGTCCACTCCCAGACGTCCCCCCCCATCTGCACCAGCCCCGAGCCGTCCGTGCCGGCCGGGCGCGGATGGAGGGCGCCGCTATCGAGATAGTTGCCGCCCTGGAAACCGGAGACGCGGGCGGCGTGCTCCCACTCGCGCTCGGTGGGCAGGCGCGCATCCTTCCAGCGGGCGTAGGCATCCGCCTCGTAGAAGCTGACGTGGCAGACCGGCTCGTCCGGATCGACGTCGCGTACACCGGCGAGGGTCCAGGCCCGCCAGCCGTCCTCCGCGCCTTCCCAGTAGAAGGGTGCCGTCCACCCCTGCTCCTTGACCTTGGACCAGCCGTTCGACAGCCAGAGCAGAGGGTTGCGATAGCCGCCGTCCGCCATGAACTCCAGATAGTCACGGTTGGTAACCAGGCGGTTCATCAGCGAGAAGCCGTCGAGCCACCCCTTGTGGACCGGCATCTCGTTGTCCCAGCACCACCCCCCCTCGACGTTGCCGAACTCCTCGAGGCCTCCCGCGAAGCCGATCCAACTCGCGGCGGGCGTCCCTTGCGGCCCCGTCGTCGCGTCCGGCCGGTACGCCTCGCGTAGCTCGGGAACGTTGCTGCCCAGGATGTGCTTGAGCTCGGTGACCAGCAGCTCCTGGTGCTGCTGCTCGTGGTGGACGCCGGTGACGATCAGGAATCCGAGGCGCTCCAGGTCCTCCTCGGGCGCCGTGCGGATCAGCTCCTCGATCCGGTCGTCGACCGACTTGCGGAAGCGGAAGACGTGCTCGTTGGTGGGGCGCGTCACGAGCCCGCGATGGTCGCGGCTGATCCGCGGCCCCAGCGATTCGTAGTACGAGTTCATGACGAACTCGAGCCTGGCGTCCTCGGGGCAGTAGAGGCCGAACGGCTCGAGGATGTTCTTGGCGAAGAACCAGCTCGTATGCCCGAGGTTCCACCAGGGCGGACTGACGTCCGGCATCGACTGGATGCGGTAGTCCTCGGTCTGCAAAGGCCGGCAGAGATCGAGGCTCAGATTGCGGGTTGCACGGAAACGGTCGAGAAGCTCGTTGCGGTCCACGGTTCGCCCTCCCAGGCCATTGTAACGGGTGGCCCGGAGGGCGGATTCCCCCTTGGGCCTAGGGACCGGTGGACGGCGAGCAGTCATCGCTCTGCGGCGGGCAGTCCGCGGAGCAGGCGGCCGTGCAGTTGATCACCGTGCAGCAGGTGGTCGCCGCGGACGGACCGAGGCCACGGACCTGGACCAAGCTCTGGGGGTCGAGGTTGCGCAAGGTTTCGCGGTGCAGAGCGAGCTTCCCGGGGCGGTTTCTTTTCATTTGGATCTCCTTGGGACCATTCTAGCGCCGGACGGAATCCGGCAGCGCGCGAGGAAGGGGGACAGCCCGGAGGGCGGGCTTTGAACAGCCTGCGGTTTCAACCGCA
>DASWQX010001027.1:0-4284 GCA_036403495.1 Thermoanaerobaculia bacterium | reverse complement strand
CCAGCGGCATCAGCCCCACCTCGGCGATCGCCTTCCCGCTCGCCAAGGTGGTCAACGTCCACGCCCGCGGCGACCAGCTCGACAAGGGGCAGCACGAGATCGCCCTCGACTTCGAGACCACCCCCTTCGGCTCCCTCTCCTTCAAGGTCAAGGACAGCATCGCCGAACGGGTGAAGCGCACCACCGTCCCCCACGACAAGGACGACGACCAGACGCCGGCGATGGTCAAGGCCCGCCAGACGTTCGTCGAGGAGTACACCGGGGTCAAGCTCCAGCACATCGACAAATTCTCCTTCGATCCCGCGGTGACCCGCGGGAACGTCGAGAACTTCACCGGCGTCGCCCAGGTGCCGATCGGCTTTGCCGGGCCGATCAAGGTCAACGGCGAGCACGCCTTGGGCGAGTTCATCGTGCCGCTCGCCACCACCGAGGGGACGCTGGTGGCCTCCTACAACCGCGGCATCAAGGTGCTGAACCTCTCCGGCGGCGTGATGTGCACGGTGGTGGGCGACAGCATGCAGCGGGCGCCGGTGTTCGTCTTCGACAACGCCCGCGACGCCCGCGATTTCGTGGTCTGGGTGGACGCCAACCACGGCAAGATCCGCGAGGAGGCCGAGGCCACCTCGAGCGTGGCGAAGCTCATCGAGATCGACCGCTACCTCTCGAACAAGCTGGTCTTCCTGCGCTTCAACTACACCACCGGCGACGCCGCCGGCCAGAACATGGTCGGCCGGGCGACCTTCGCCGCCTGCTCCTGGATCCTTGAGAGCCACGACAAGATCCGCCACTTCTATCTGGAGTCGAACTTCGCGACCGACAAGAAGTCGTCGCAGATCAACGTCATGCGCACCCGCGGCAAGCGGGTGACCGCCGAGGCGACGATCCCGCGCGAGGTGCTGATCCAGAACATGCACGTCGATCCCGAGACGCTCCACTACCACGCCGGCATCGCCAACGTCGGCGCCTTCATCTCCGGCGCCAACAACAACGGCGCCCACTCGCCGAACGGCATCACGGCGATGTTCATCGCCACCGGCCAGGACGTGGCGAATGTCGCCGAGTCCTCGGCGGGGATCGTCTACACCGAGGTGACGCCGGAGACGGACCTCTACATCTCGATCACCATCCCGTCGCTGATCGTGGCCACCCACGGCGGCGGCACCGGCCTGCCGACCCAGCACGAGTGCCTCTCGCTGCTCGGGTGCGTCGGCCGCGGCAAGGTCAACAAGCTCGCCGAGATCATCGCCGGCGTGGTGCTGGCGGGAGAGATCTCGCTCGCCGCGGCGATCTCGTCGCTCGACTGGGTGTCGAGCCACGAGCAGTATGGGCGGAACCGGTAGGGGGGTACCCCCGAAAAATCCGTGGCCTGCGACCGCCCGGGCATCAATGCCCGGGCTACAGTGAAAACGAAAAGCCGGCTGAAGCCGGCTCAAGACGTGGCCGGAGGGATTGAGCCTCCTTCAGGAGGCTTCTTGGTTCAAGCGTAGCCCGGGCATTCATGCCCGGGCGGGGCGGCGCCGGCCCACCCCCCCTGGCATCACCTTCGCTTACAATCCCACCCCAAGTGCGAAGCGCGGGGCGGTGCGACGTCTGGACCGCTGCCGGTCCTGGAAACGCAGATCCTTTCACGGGTAGATCGGGCAGCCTTGAGAAAAATCCTCGGTAGCTTTTTCATCGTCGCGGCGCTGGCCGGGACCGGCTGGAGCGTCGCTCAGACACAGACGCCGCCGCCTCCCCCCCTGGCGCAAGCGCCGGCGGGGGGCAAGACGGTGCTGCTGTCGCTGGAGGACGCCCTGCGGCTCGGTTCCGGCGAGAGCGAGACCGTCTGGGTGGCTGAAGCGGGGGCGATGCGGTCGATCGGCAGCGAGATCGTCTCGCGTAGCGGCTTCTATCCCCAGGTCTCGGGCTCGGCCGCCTACACGCGGACGCTGCGCTCGCAGTACGACGGCCTGTTCACCAGCACCGGAGGCCAGGGGAACGCGCTGTCGCAGCTCCCCTTCGGGCAGAAGAACCAGTACACCCTGGGGCTCAACCTCTCGCAGTTCATCTTCGACGGCGGCCAGACGCTGGCCCGGCTGCGCGCCGCGGAGGCGCGCCGGCGCTCGGCGGAGATCAACGTCGATTCCGCCCGCGCCGAGTCGCTGCTCGACGTCACCAGCTCCTACTTCGACGCCCTGCTCGCCGACCGGCTGGTGGAAATCGCCGAGGCCTCGCTCGCCCAGCAGGAGGAGATCCTGCGGCAGACCGACGTCGCCTTCAAGGTGGGCGACAAGTCGGAGTTCGAGCAGCTCCAGGCGCGGGTCTCGCGCGACAACCAGGTGCCGACGGTGCTGCAGAATCGTAGCCGGCGCCTGGAGGCCTACCTGCGCCTCAAGCAGCTCCTCAACGTGCCGCTGGACGACGAGGTCCGCCTCACCACCGCGCTCGACGACCTGCCGGCGCGCTTCGCCACCCCCTCGGACTTCACGTCGGACGCCCGCGCGCCGGTGCGCCAGGCCGAAGAGGAGGTGACCGCCAACCAGCACCTGCTGCAGGGCGCCAAGGCGGAACGGTGGCCCTCGATCTCCCTCGGCTCGCGCTACAGCCCGGTGGCCTACCCCGCCGGCGATTCCTTGCCAGCCTACGGCGATTTCCGCTACGACTGGACGGTGACGCTCAGCCTTTCGATCCCCCTGCTCACCGGCGGCCGGCTGGCGGGCGACGAGCTGGTGGCACGCGGCAACCTCTCCGAGGCCAAGGCGCGGCTGAAGCAGACCCGCGAGGCCGCCGAGCTCGACGTGCGGACGTCGCAGCTCGACCTCGGCGACGCCCAGGCGATTCTGAAGAGCGACGAGAGCACCGTCGAGCAGGCCAAGCGCGGCTATGAGATCGCGCAGCTCCGCTACCGCGAGGGGCTGTCGAGCCAGATCGAGCTGCAGAACTCCCGGCTGCTGTTCGAGCAGGCCGTGGTCAACCGCTCCCAGGCCCTGCGCAACGTCCAGGTGGCGCGGGCGCGGCTGGCGCTGATCCGCGACCTGCCGCTGACCGCCGCCGGCAGCCAGGCCACCGCCCAGGTGAGCGGCGCCTCCACGGGACCGGCGGCGGGCGGCGCTCCGGCCCAGACCTCGCAGCCGAGCTCGACCCCCTCAACCCCCGGCACCGGCACGGCCACGCCGGGAACCACGACCCCCGGGACGACGGTGCCTGGGCAACAGCCGCCCGGCGCGGGAGGGACATCGCCATGACTCGCCGTGGCAAGCGCTGGCTGGTGGTGATCGTGGTCCTCGTCCTGATCGGTGGGGCCGCCCTGGCCGGCCTCAAAGTCCTTCGCACCCGGAAAGCCGCCAAGGACGCGGCCAACACCGCGCCGCAGCCGATCGTGCTGGGGCCCGAGGACACGGCGGTGGTCGCCAGGGCCCAGGTGCAGACCGGCCCGGCGCTCACCGGCACGCTGGCGGCGGAGCGCCAAGCTACCCTGCGCGCCCAGATCGCCGGCTCGGTGCTGACGGTCACCGCGCAGCCCGGCGACCGGGTGAGTCGCGGCGAGACCCTCGCCCGCCTCGACTCGGCCGCGCTCACCGACGCTTACAATTCCGCCCGCTCGGCGCTGTCGAGCGCCCGCAACAACCTGGCGGTGGCCCAGCGCGAGGCGCAGCGGCAGCGCACCCTGGTGGCCGCCGGCGCCGTGGCCCAGCGAAACGTCGAGACCGCCGAGCAGACCGTGGTCCAGAGCCAGGCCGCCGTGGTCCAGGCCCAGGCCCAGCTCGCCAGCGCCGAGAAGCAGCTCGGCTATACCGTCGTCACGGCCCCCTTCGCCGGCGTGGTCAGCGACCGGCCGATCTCGAACGGCGACGTGGTGCAGCCCGGCACCGCCCTCTACTCCGTGGTCGACCCCAGCAGCCTCCAACTGGAGGCGGCGATCCCCGCCGAGCAGCTCGGCGCGCTGCGCGTCGGCTCGCCGGTCGAGTTCCGGGTCACCGGCTACGCCGACCGCACCTTCCGCGGCCTGATCTCGCGCATCAATCCCAGCGCCGACCCCACCACCCGCCAAGTGAAGGTCTACGCCGAGATCCCCAACACCGGCAACTCCCTGGTCGCCGGCCTCTACGCCGAAGGGCGGGTGGAGAGCGAATCGCGGGTCGGGCTCACCCTGCCGGGCGGCGCCATCGACCGCCGCATGGCCAAGCCCGCCGTGCTGGTCGTCCGCGACGGCAAGGTGGCGCGGGTGGACGTGGCGCTCGGTCTGATCGACGACAAGGAGCAGAGGGTTGAAGTCACCGCCGGAGTGCAGCCGGGGGACGTGGT
>DASWQX010001026.1:0-4008 GCA_036403495.1 Thermoanaerobaculia bacterium | reverse complement strand
GACTGGGACGACCCCGCTCTGCGCGCCGAGCTCAGCCGGCATCTCAAGGGAGCCGACAAGACCGCCGCGCTCCGCCTCCCTTAGAGGGTGTTTGGAAAGTGCAGCCGAGACGGCCTCTGTCGAACCGTCCCGGAGCCTGCTGAAGCTTGAAAACCGGCTCCGCCCGTTCCCCGCGGCTTTTTTCTCGTCCCGGACCGTTTTTTTGCCGTCCGGACGCCCACTTTGCTTCCCCTGCGCTTTTTAAGCTTCCCGAGCGCCCGATTTTCTTCGCCAGCCGGTTTTTTGGTGTCCCGAGCCCTCGTCTTTCTTCCGGGACGGGCGTCCTGGCTTCTGAAGCGTCATCTTTCTTCCCGAGCCGCTTTCTTGGTGCCGAGACCGCCGGGATTCCTCCGGAGCCACCGTCCGCCCGGCAGGGTGGCGCTCCCTGGTTTAGAAGTGGAAGACGATGCCGGCGTGGGCCATGGCGAAGAACTGGGCCTCCTTGAAGTCGACGTAGTGCCCCGAGAGCTCGGCCTGGACGCCGAGCCAGCGCTTGATCGGCAGCTCGCCGGTAAACCCCACGGAGACGCCCCACGTTTGATCCCGGACGCCGCGGCCCGAGGCCTGCGTTCCGTTGAGCTGGTAGGCGCCCAGCGCGGCGAAGACCCCCGATTCGTAGAACCTTTCGCTGTAGCGGTACTCGCCGCCGATCGTGACGTACTTCATATCGGCGCCGCCGAGGGTGCCGAAGAGCCCGTCGCGGTCGAGCGCGAGCTTGCCGGTGCGCAGGACCAGGTGTGTGTACGGCTCGGTGACGAGGCCGAGATTGAGCTGAAAGCCCTTGTTGCCAAAGCTGCCGCCCGGATCGGCGTCGAACGAACCGCCGATCCCCCCGAGGACGCCGACGGTGTAGGTGTAGAGCTCCTGCGCGCCGCAGACGGCGGGGAGCAGGAGCAGCGAGAAGCCCAGCAGGAGCCTGCCGAGCAGGCGATGATTCTGGATCAAAGTCCCTCCTTCGCGGCCAGTCCGCTCGATTCCGACGCCGGCGATCCTCCGTGGCCGCCCGGTTCCTGAGAGTATATCTTCACGTCGCGTCCCGGTTCGGAAGAAGCGGACGCACACGCCACGAGCCCATGCCTGATCCTTTATACGCGCCAAGCTCCCCCGGTGTCACACCATCCTCCGGCGAGAGCCTGCTCGACCGCCTGGTCCACGCCCTGCTCCCATCTCCGTGTCTCGGCTGTGGACGGCCGCTGCCTGCGGCGGGGGCTCCGTTAAGCCTCTGCGGCGGGTGCCGGGCGATGCTCGCTCCCTTGCCGCGGGAGGCCTGCGCGATCTGTTCCCGGCCGCTCGCCGCCCATGCCCTCCCAGCGGACTATCGCTGCGGCGGCTGCCGACAGAGCCCGCCGGCCTTCGACCTTCTGCTCGCGCTCTGGAGCTACCGGCCGCCCCTCGACGCCGTGGTGCAGGGGCTCAAATTCAGGCGCCTGGACTATCTCGGACGTCATCTCGCGATAGCGCTGGCCGAAGGTCTTCGGGACCGGCTCGCGGGGTATGACCTGGTGATCCCCGTGCCGCTCCACTGGCGCCGCCGGCTCGCGCGCGGCTACAACCAGGCGGAGCGGATCGCGCGACCGCTTGCGGCCCGCCTCGCCCTTCCCTACCTGCCGGCCCTCTCCCGCGGCCGCGCCACGCCGCCGCAGAGCCTGCTCGGACGGAGCGACCGCCTCGCGAACCTCCGCAAGGCCTTCCAGGTCCCTCACCCCGAGAGGGTTCGCGGCCTCCATCTCCTGCTGGTCGACGACGTGGCCACCACCGGGGCGACCCTGGATGCCGCCGCCACGGCCCTCAAGCGGGCCGGAGCGGCGACCGTCACCGCCCTGGTCGCCGCACGGACTCCGCTGGAACCGGTCGCGAGCGAACGCGGCAGGGACGCTACGGAGTGAAACGCTCACCGCGGATGATCTGCGGTCCCACCTGCCAGACGACGACGAAGTTCCCGGCGGTGCCGATCGCCGCCACGTCGGGGTTGTTGAGGATCGTCGTCGTGGCGGACATCACCTCGAACTCCGGGCTGAGAGCGCTGCCGGTCGGGCCGAAACGACGGCCGTGGATGCCGGTCTTCGTCCCGTCCAGGTAGGCCTGCCAGACGACGACGAAATTGCCCTTCGGATCGTGCGCGATCGACGGGTTCCGCTGCTCGTTCGACGTCGTGGTGTTGATCCGGAAGGCCGCTCCGACCTTGCGGCCGAGACGGCTGTAGCGCTGCCCCAGGATGTCGGTCCTCTCCGCCGCCGGCGGTTGATCGCTGTGCCAGACCACCACGAACGTGGCACCGGTGCCGCAGGAGACGGCCGGCTTGGCCGAGCTCGCCAGGGGCATGGCCACCACGCTCTCGGCGGCCCCCATGGGGGCGCCGGCAGGCGTCAACTGGCGCAGCGACACCCCCTGGTGATTGGGCTCGAAGAGCGGAAAACCGTCCGCGCTCGTCCACACCACCACCGGCCGGCCCAGGGTGTCCACGCAGACGTCCGGCCGGTCGCCGTTGACCAGGCCGGTGCTGATCTTGACCTGCGTCCCCACCGGCACGCCGGCCGAGCTGATCTTTCGGGCCAGTACCTGCGGCGTACCCCCCGGGAAGCCGTTGCCCGCCGGCAGCAGGTTGATCCAGGCGACGACGTAACCGCCGTCGTTGGTCACCGCGACCACGGGATTGAAGTCCGCCGGGATCGTCGGCGTCCCCGTGGAATCCTGGTTGATCTTGAAGATGGGCCCCAGCGGCGCACCGCTCACCTTGTAGCGCCTGCCCATGATCTCGCTGTTGCCGTTGGCGACCTGCGACCAGACGACGATGAAGTTGCCCTGCGCGTCGCGGGCCACGGCCGGGTCGTATTGATCGGGCGTCGCGTCCTTGTTGGCCAGGAAGTCGGGCGACCTCGGCGTGCCGGTGCTGGTGAAGAACCGGCCGCTGACCCCGTTCGGATCGGTCGCGCCTCCACCCTTCCAGACGACCAGAAAGGCGCCGGAGGCGGCACCGGCGACGGCCGGCACCCGCTCGACGCACGTGGTGCACGAGCTGACGTTGAACGCCGCGCCCTGTGGCGTGGGACCCGCCCACGCCGCAACGGAAAGGCCGAGCGCGAGAGCTCCCCCCAAGAAGGTTACTGCTTTCCCCATCGAAGCTTCCTTTCTATACCCAGTGTGCGATACGTCTCGATGTTACTACGGAGCAGCCGGTCCAGCCGTCTAGCGTCAGTCAAGGTTTTCCTGGCGGGACCTGCGGTGTCCAACGGAGAGGCTGCTGAAGCAATTCCGCTCAGGAGGAGATCGCGATGAGCGGAGCCTTCGTCATCTTCGCCTTCTTCATGATCTCCGATCCGCGTACGACGCCGGACTCGCGCGCCGGCCGACTCCTGTTCGCCCTCCTGATCGCGCTCGCGGCCGGTTGCATCCAATTCGCCCTCTACCGGTCCAACGGCCTTCTGCTCGCGCTTGCCTTCCTGCCACCGGCGGTTCCGCTGATCGACCGCCTGCTGCCGGGGAAATCGCACGCCTGGCCGCGGAAGACCGACACGGTTCAGCTCCCGGCCCATCTCTCCGCGAAGAAAGGCGTTTCGGATGAAACGCCTGCTGATCGTCGTCCTCACGATCGCCGCCCTGGCGGCGGCCGCCCGTACAGCTCTCGGCTTCTGCGGCTTCTACGTCGCCAAGGCGGACACCCGTCTGTTCAACCAGGCCTCGCAGGTAGTACTGGCGCGCGACGGCGACCGCACCGTCCTCACCATGGCGAACGACTTCAAAGGCGATCCGAAGGAGTTCGCAATTGTCATCCCCGTCCGGACCTTCCTGCAGAAGGAGCAGATCCACGTCGCCGAGAAGTCCCTGCTCGATCACCTCGACGCCTACTCGTCCCCCCGCCTGGTGGAGTACTTCGACGAAGATCCCTGTCAGCCCGCTTACCCGGAAGCGATGGCGGCTCCTCGACGGGGGGACCTCAAGGCCCTGGGCTATGCCGGTGGCGCCGCCCGC
>DASWQX010001025.1:0-3009 GCA_036403495.1 Thermoanaerobaculia bacterium | reverse complement strand
GGCCCGGCTGCCCACCGTGCGGGCCGAGGGGAACGTGCTGCGCCAGCGGACGTCGTTCCCGGCCGATCAGACGGCGGCGTTGACGATCCGGCTGACCATGCCGATCTTCGACAGCGGCGAGATCTCGGCCAAGGTGGCGGTGGCCCGCGAGCAGCAGCGGCAGGCGGAAATCGCCCTCGCCGAGGCCAGGCGGCAGGTGCGCGAGGACGTGCTCCAGGCGCTGCTCAACCTGCAGACCGCGGAGAAGGACCTCGCCCTCGCCCGCGAGCAGCTCGCGGCGGCCGAGGCCGAATACAGCCAGAGCTTCGAGCTCTACCGGGCGGAGGAGGCGACGTCGCTCGACGTGCAGACCTCCGAGGCCGCCCTCGCCTCGTCCCGCCGGGCGGTGGCGAACGGAACCGTCAACCGCGACCTGGCCGAGCTGAACGTCTGGTCCGCGGCCGGAACCCTGAAGAAGCTGATCCTCACCGAGGAGAGTGGGAAATGACGACGACGAAGACTCTCGCGCTCGCCGCGGCCCTGATGATGCCGATGATGGCCGCCGCCGGCTGCGCCAAGAAAGCCGATAAGCCCGCCGAGGCGACCGCCGCGACGACCGAATCCAAGGCCGCTCCGGTGCTGCCGGCCGACGTGGCGCAGCTCGCCCCGCCGGCGGCCACGACCGCGGGCGCCGCGGCGCCCGCCTCCGGCGCCAGCCCGCAGGCGCCCGCTGCCACCAGCCTCGCCGCCCTGGAGCCCACCGGCGAGTTCGTCTCGCCGTCGCGCTCCGAGGTGGCCCCCAAGGAGCCCGGCCGGGTGGCCGCGGTCTATGTGGACGCCGGCGCGCGGGTCAGCCGCGGCCAGCCGCTGCTCACCCTGGAGACCGACTACTTCCGGATCGACGTCCAGCGCACCCAGGCCGACCTGGCGCGCGCCAAGGCCGCCGAGGACGACGCCCGCCGCGACTTCGAGCGCAAGAAGGGCTTGCTCGGCAACCAGTCGATCCCGCAGTCCACCTATGACCGCTCGCAGGCCCTCTACGAGCAGGCGCAGGCCGCCAAGGCCTCGGCGGAAGCCTCGGTGGCGCTCGCCCGGCAGCACCTGGACGACGCCGTGATGCGCTCGCCGATGACCGGCGTGGTCTCCGAGCGCCGCACCGACGTCGGCCAGCGGCTGGGCGAGGCCGGCATCGCCTTCGTGATCGAGCAGACGGCGCCGCTCAAGCTCCGCTTCAGCATTCCCGAGCGCTACCTCGGCGAGCTGAAGACGGGGCGGACGGTGAACGCCCGCGTCGATCCCTACCCCGGCGAGACCTTCACCGGCCGGATCAAGACGGTCGGCGGCGTGATCGATCCGCAGACGCGGACGTTCTTCGCCGAGGCCGAGTTCTCGAACTCCGACGGCCGCCTCCGTCCTGGGCTGTTCGCACGCGTCGATCTGGGAGCGAAGTAAGGAGCGCTGACGCCATGCAAAAACTCGCCGAGCTCTGTGTCCGCCGTCCGGTCTTCGCGACGGTGCTCGTCCTGGCCCTGGTGGTGGTGGGCTTCTTCGCCTACAACCAGCTCGGAGTCGACCGCTTCCCGAAGGTCGACTTCCCCTTCGTGGTGATCACCACCACCCTCCAGGGCGCCGCCCCCGAGGAGATGGAGACCGAGGTCACCGACAAGATCGAGGAGGCGGTCAACACCATCAGCGGCATCGATCAGTTGATCTCGACCTCGTCCGACGGCGTGTCGCTGGTGCAGATCCAGTTCGCCCTCGAGAAGGACCCCGACGTGGCGGCCCAGGAGGTGCGCGACAAGATCAACCGCATCCTCGCCGACCTCCCCAAGGACTCCGATCCGCCGATCATCGAGAAGCTCGATCCGGACGCCGACCCGGTGATCTCGATCGCGCTCTCCGGCCCCGCCTCGCAGCGCGAGATCTCCGAGTACGCCGACCGCGTGCTCAAGCGCCGCCTGGAGACGGTTTCCGGCGTCGGCCAGGTCAAGCTGGTCGGCCAGCGGCTGCGGCAGATCAACGTGGTGACCAACACCCAGAAGCTGAACGGCCTCGGCCTCACCTCGGCCGACATCGTCAACGCCTTGGGGACGCAGAACGTGCAGATCCCCGGCGGCAAGATGACCCAGGAGAAGCGCGATCTGACGCTGCGCACCTACGGCCGCGTCGAGGCGCCGGACGGCTTCGCGCGCCTGCCGGTGACCAGCCGCAACGGCTACCCGGTGCGGATCGGCGACGTCGCCACCATCGACGACGGAGTGGAGGACGCGGAGTCGATCGCCAGCGTCGGCGGCAAGCCGGCCGTGGTGCTGCAGATCCGCAAGCAGTCGGGGACCAATACCATCGCGGTGGTCAACGAGATCCGCGAGCGTTTCCTGGAGCTGAAGGCGCAGCTCCCGGCGGGATGGAAGGCCGAGATCGTCCGCGACCAGTCGCGGTTCATCGTCGCCGCCGTCGACGCCGTGAAGGAGCACCTGATCGTCGGCTCGATCTTCGCGGCGTTCATCGTCTTCATCTTCCTGCGCCGCTTCCGGCCGACGCTGATCGCGGCGATCGCCATTCCGAGCTCGCTGATCGCCACCTTCGCGGCGATGCGGTACATGAACTTCACCCTCAACGTCATCACGCTGCTGGCGCTGACGCTGGCGGTGGGCATCGTGATCGACGACGCCGTGGTGGTGCTGGAGAACGTCTTCCGCTTCATGGAGGAGAAGAAGCTGACTCCCCGCGAGGCGGCGATCCAGGGCACCCGCGAGGTCGGCCTCGCCGTGCTGGCGACCAGCCTGTCGCTGATCGCGGTCTTCCTCCCGGTCGCCTTCATGGGCGGCATCGTCGGCCGCTTCATGTACTCCTTCGGCGTCACCATGGCCTTCGCCATCGCGGTGTCGCTCTTGGTCGCCTTCTCGCTGACCCCGATGCTGGCCTCGCGGTGGCTGAAGGCGAAGGACGTCGCCGAGCCGGGCCAGGGCTCGCGGCAGAAGGGGTTCTACGCCGTGGTCGAGCGGGTCTATCTGAAGCTGCTCGACTTCT
>DASWQX010001024.1:0-5239 GCA_036403495.1 Thermoanaerobaculia bacterium | reverse complement strand
GTCGATGTACATGGCGGGCTTGGAGAGCTCGGGGCCGGTCGCCGGGTTGGTGAGGGTGATCATCCAGAGGTCGCGCCCCTGGCCGCTCTTGCCGACGCTCTCCAGCCGGGTCCACTTCGGATAGGCCGCGGCGTACGCCTTGAGGAGGTCGACGATCTCCTCGTAGGTGTGCAGCTTGTTGAAGGTGGCGGCGGGAGCCGCGCCCTGGGGTACCAGGGGAGCCGGCGCCGCCTGGAGAGCGGAGGATGCCGCGACGAAGGCCACGGCCGCGAGGGCGGATCTCAAAGTGCGCATGGCGTTCAGGCTCCCTTTCCGACGGTGGTGGTCTTCTGGTCGCGGCCGGCGTTGTCGGTGGCCACGTCGACGACGATCTTCGCGCCCGGCCTGGTCTTCACTAGCCATTCGCCCTTGAACGTCCCGGTGGTCCCTTCCAGCCGCTCGGCGACGGCGAAGTTGTAACCGTCGACGAGATCGACCCCCTGGCCGGTCTGCAGGGTCATCCGCACCGGCAGGTGGACCTTGGCGCGCACCGCCTGTGCGGTGTGCGAGGCGAGATAGCCGCGGTTGCCGGCGACCGCCTTGACCCGGTAGACGCCGTCTCCCAGGTCGGTGACCTGGAGCGACAGGATCTCGACCTTGGGGAGCTTCGCCGCTAGGTCGAGGACCGTCTCGGTATGCGCCGCCAGGGCGGGCTTGAGGGTCGCCATCGGCGGATTGAGCTCGATGAAGGGATCGAGCCCGCCCACCTCGACCTTGGTGCCGTCGGGCAGGGTCACCGGCGTCCAGGGGGTAAAGGCGCCGGGGGCGTTGGCGTCCATCCAGGCCAGCACCTCGCGCTCGCGGGCGCCGGCCTCGCTCCCCTTGCCGTCCTTGCCGGCGGCCGCTCCCCCGCCGCCGCCCATCTGCTTCATCCGGTCGATCATCCCCTTGGGCGTGATCTGCCCCCCCTTCACGGCGCCGATCGCCATCTTGCCGGTGAACTGCGCCGGCACCTTGTTCGCCTTGAAGAAGGCGTCCACCTTCTCCTCGCCGAGGGCGACGAACTCGTCGGAGCTCATGGCGGCCACCTTGTCGGGAGTCAGGCCGTCGTCGGCCGCCGCCGCCTTCTTCTCGGCCTTGGGGACGCCCCAGACGTCGAGCTCGAGCGCCATCGCGCCGTACTGGTAGTAGAGCCAGGGGGTGAACCCACCCTTGCCGTACTGGGCGCCGGGGCGGCCGGCCTTCTTCAGGCGCTCCTTGTAGCTCTCCGCGAACTTGTCGAGGTAGGCCTGATCGTCGGCGTCCACCTTGGTGGCGGGACCGGCGCCGAGGAACTGCTGGAGCTGCTCCTTGGTGATCCCGTTCTGGCGGACGAAGGGGAGGTTCTGGGCGAGCTCCCAGATCTCGTCGATGGTGTATTCCTTGTCCGCGTCGAGGCCGATGAACTTGGCCGCCTGCGGCGGCACCTTGAACTTCTGCGTGCCGAGGTCGCCGCCGCCGCCGAGGCTCTGCGGCGCCGCCAGCAGGTTGTTGGCGGGGCCGTAGGTCACCGCCAGGGCCACGTTCCGGCGCTGCAGGAGGAAGTCCATCACCGCCTTGGTCTCCGGCGCGTAGCTCGACCAGAGGCCGGCCTCGGGCGTCGAATAGGGGAAGGCGTGGGGGAAGTTCTTGTCGGGCCAGACGCCGTCGCTGCCGTCCTCGTTGTACTGGCCGTCGCCGTCGTCGTCCTTGCCCTCGATCTCCACCCGGTAGGCGCCCGCCCGCTGCTCCATGGCGTCGGCCTTGACCAGCACCCGCGGATCGGTCGCATCGGCCAGCCAGCCGCCGGTGGGGTCGGGGATCCGCATGCGGGTGATGACGCCGTTGCCGTCGAGGTCGTCCGGGGGATCCTCAGCCGTCAGGCCGTCGACGTCGTGATCGACCTTCATGTCGTTGCCGCCGCGGCGGACGCGAAGCTTGGCGAAGATCCCGTCGTGAGCGTCCGGGTTGAGCGCCGGCGCGACGTAGAAGGTGGTGGTGGCGAGGAGCTTCGCCGCCGAGCTGCCGGCGGGCGCCTCGACCAAGCCGCGGAGGAGGTCGAGGGCCGCCTCGGTGCCGGCGTTGTGGAAACCGGCGATATTGGCGCCGACGAAGACCGCCGGCCGGCGATCCGGATCGGTGCCGCCGGGCGCGGCGACGCGGGCGACCCAGAGCGTCCGGCCGCCGGCGGACTTGCCGATGGCGACGAGCTTCACCTCGGCCGGATGGGCCTTGCCCCAATCCTGGAGCTGGCGCTCGACGGCGGCGAAGTCATGGTAACTCTGGTAATAATCCTGATAGCTGACCGCGCCTTGAGCCGGACCGCCGAGGGCCAGCAGGCCGAGGGCACCGGTGGCCAGGGCGGCTCGCAGGCCGGGAAACGTGATTCTCACGGGCACCTCCTCCGAACGACGGCATGGGGAACCGACCGGCGAGATGCCGGGCGGGACCTATACGCCGGTGTCGATCGGAAGTTGCGCGCGGGCGCCGGTCACTTCGGCGGCTTGACGTCCACCTTCGGGACCTTGATCTCGCGCTTCTCGGTCTGCACGGTCGGGACATTGACGTCCCGCTTCTCGCTGCCGACCGTCACCGTCGGCGTCTTGACGTCGTACTTCGGCATCTGGCCCCCCTTGGTGCTGACCTCGACGTCGGGCATCTTGCCGTCCTGGGTCTTCGTCACCTTGCAGCCGGTCGTCCCGACCGTCAGCAGGACGGAACCGAGCAACATCGGGAAGGCGTATTTCTTGGTAATCCGGTTCATGGGACTCCTCCTTTATATTTTTGACTCTGGTGAGCTGCGAGTCGTTACTTCGTGATGCAAGGAGGGGTGTGCAAGGTCTACGCCAGCGCTTCAGGCCCGGGCGCGGCGCCGGGGAGCGGCGAGAGTGACGTACGGGAGCTCGCGGTCCTCGCGCACGGCGCGCAGCATCATGCCGCCGCGCTGCATGTCCCCGGCGCCGGCGAAATCGCGCGGGAAGAGCAGGCGGTCGCCGAGGGTGGGGAGGAGCAGGTCGACGTACTTGCCGGTGGCGACGCTCCCCAGCAGCACGAACCAGGCCTCGGGGGCCGCCTCGCGGAGTTGCTCGACGTGCCGTTTCATCGGCGTGCAGTAGGCGCGGCTCCTGAGGTCGACCGGGGTGCGGCGGAGCTTCTTCATCTCCTCCGCCGTGATCCGCCACCCCGGCGGCACGAGGCCGAAGCCGGGAGCGATCACCAGGATACCGTCGTCGATGCTCCCCAGCGGCAGCCCCGCCGGCGGCGCCGCGAAATGGCGGGCGTAGCCGATCTTGCCGCGGAAGTAGAGCGAGCTCATGAAGGTGAACGCCTCGGCGATCGTTACCCCTTCGGGGCTCCGGTAGCGCTCGGCCGCTCCGAAGCGCGCCCACGGCGAGGTGAGCTGCCGGGCCCGCACCCCGTCGGTGCTGGCGGGCGAAAGGAGGAAGATCCTGGGGCGCGGGTTCTCGACTTCCATACAAAAAGGGAGAACGAAGGGAGGGATGTCGCGCATTCCCGCGACGAAAAGCCCACGATCCATTGTCGCAGGATGTAGAGACGTTCCCAGCCCGTCCACGACAACCTGCGCAGGCCGCGGGGACGGCGGGACGTCTCCGGCGAAGCGCAAGCCGTCGCAGAGGGCAAGACCTATCAGGGTCAGGTCGAGGTTTTCAAGGCCCAAGAACGACCCGTGCAGACGGTGGCAGACGGAGCGGGATGCCCTCCGGCGGAGACGTCCCGCCGTCCCCGTGGCCTGCGGGAGGTTGTCGTGGTCGGGCTGGGAGCGTCTCTACACCCTTCGATCGACCGCTGGTCCTGCCGTCCGCTTCCTCAGCAGAACCTCGGCGCGGTCGGCGGGGACGGGCTCGGAGAGGAAGAAGCCCTGGCCGTATTCGCAGCCCAGGGCCTTGAGCTTGGCCCGCTGCTCCTCGGTCTGGATTCCCTCGGCCACCACTTCCATACCGAGCTGGTGGCCGAGCGTCACGATAGCGCGGACGATCGCCAGGTTCCCCTCCGCCTCGTCCATCCGGGAGACGAAGGAGCGGTCGATCTTCAGGATGTCCATCGGGAAGCGGTGGAGGTAGTTGAGCGAGGAGTACCCCTTGCCGAAATCGTCGAGGTAGAGCTGCACGCCGAGGCTCTTCAGGCGCGAGAAGCGGCTCGCCGCCGAGTCGGCGTGGCGGATGATCACCCCCTCGGTGATCTCCAGGCCCAGGCAGGCGGGAGCGAGGCCGGAGGTCGCCAGCGCCTCCTCGATCTGGGTGAAGAGGTCGGTCTGGAAGAACTGCTTGTTCGACAGGTTGACGCTCAGCTTGAGGCTGCCAAGCTCCGGATGCTTGACCTGCATCTCGCGGATCTGCCGGCACCCTTCGAGCAGCACGAAACGCCCCATCGGCACGATCAGCCCCGTCTCCTCGGCCACCGACAGGAACTCCTCGGGCGGCAGCAGGCCGCGCCGCGGGTGGAGCCAGCGCAGCAGCGCCTCGAAGCCCATCACCTCGCCGGTCGCCAAGTCCACGAACGGCTGGTAGTACACCCGGAGCTGGCCGCGCTCGACCGCCCGGCGGAGGTCGGTCTCGAGCTGCAGGCGGGCCATCACGAAGCGGTGCATCACGCGGTTGAAGACCACGTGGCACGCCCGCCCCTGGGCCTTCGCCCGGTACATCGCCGTGTCGGCGTCGCGCAGCAGGTCCTCCGGGCGCTCGTACTCGGGGGTATGGACGGCGATGCCGATGCTGGCGGTGGCGAACAGCTCCTGGCTGCCGAGCAGGATCGGCGCCGTCAGGCGGTCGTGGATGCGCTCGGCCACCCGCACGGCGTCGCTGACGTCGCGCCCCCCTTCGAGGAGGATGGCGAACTCGTCGCCGCCGACGCGGGCGATGGTGTCCGACGGGCGCAGCGCGCCGGCGAGCGAGGCTGCGATCTGGATCAGCAGGTCGTCGCCCACCAGGTGGCCGAGGCTGTCGTTGACGATCTTGAAGCGGTCGAGGTCGAGGAAGAGCACGGCGGTCAGCCGCTCCGGCTCGCGGCGCGAGCGGTCCATCGACTGCCGGAGGCGGTCCATGAACAGGGCCCGGTTGGGAAGCCCGGTCAGCTCGTCGTGAAGGGCGTCGTGGAGGAGCTTTTCCTCGGCGATCTTGCGGTCGGTGATGTCGTGCGAGTTGAGCACCACGCCGGCGACCGCGGCCTGGCCCAGCAGGTTCGAGGCGGTCGATTCGAGCACCCGCCAGGAGCCGTCGCGGTG
>DASWQX010001023.1:0-8030 GCA_036403495.1 Thermoanaerobaculia bacterium | reverse complement strand
TGGTACAAGGGGGGCTTTCACAGCCTGATCCAGGTCAACACCGACCTGCCGATCTTCATCGACCGCGCGATCGATCTCGCCTGCCACGAGGGATATCCCGGGCACCACGTCTACAACACGCTGCTCGAAAAACATCTGGTGCGCGACCGCGGCTGGGTCGAGTTCACCGTCTATCCGCTCTTCTCGCCGCAATCGCTGATCGCGGAAGGCACGGCGAACTTCGGCATCGAGGTCGCCTTTCCCGGCGCCGAGCGCACGGCGTTCGAGCGCGAGCGCCTCTATCCGCTGGCCGGCATCGATCCCGATAAAGCGGCGCGCTACACCGAGGTGCAGCGGCTGCTCCAGGGGCTGAGCTACGCCGGCAACGAGGCCGCGCGGCACTATCTGAACGGTGAGATGTCCCGCCAGGACGCCGAAGCGTGGATCGTGCGCTACGGGTTGATGTCGCCCGAGCGCGCGGCCCAGCGCGTGCGCTTCATCGATCAATACCGGAGCTACGTGATCAACTACAACTTCGGCCAGGACCTGGTGCGCAGATATATCGAGAAGCACGGCGGCACCGCGAGCCATCCCGAGGAGCGCTGGCGGGAGTTCACCGCCCTGATCTCCTCGCCGCGCCTGCCGTCGGGCCTGCGCTAGCCGCCGCCCATCGTGGTCAGCGCGTCCTCGAAGCTGGAGGGATCGATGCTGACGTAGCCGACGAGAGGCCGGTCGAGAGCGAGGATCAGGAAGACCACCAGACCGATCACGACGCTGAGGGCGACGGTGAGGAGGGCATGCAGCTTGCCGCTCTCGACGCGGAAGAAGTAGGTCACGAAAATCAGGACCGCCGCTCCCGCCAGCACCACCAGCCACATCAGGCCGGGCAGGTGGCTGTTGATCGCCTCCAGCCGCAGGCGGCGATTCGAAAACAGATCGTCGAGGTCGTGCAGGGTCTGGATGTGAACGGCCTGCTGGCCGAGCGTGGACGGCTCGAAGGTGGTCAGCCGCAGGGCGACGCGGTGGATCAGGAGGTCGCCACCCCGGAGGACCCTGCCGCCGCTCGCCTGGGCCGGCCATTCGCGTTCGATCACGAACTTGTCGTACTCCCGCAGATCCCGGCGCACCGCGTCCCGCAGCGGCGGCGGATAGCTCTCGATGTCGCGGTATACATCGGAGGAGGAGACCGCCTCGTTGGAGACGATGCCGTCGATCGTGGTGTAGTTCCCCCAGACGGCCACCGCGATCAGGCCGACCAGCACCGCGTAGAACACGGCGACGGTGGCGAAGAAGTAGTTCGCGAAGTCGTTCTGCTCGGGGAGGAACCGCTTCGCCAGCGGACGGGTCAGCCGGAGACCGAGGAGCGACAGCGCCACGAAGCCGCCGACGATCAGGACGCCGAGCCAGAACGTGGGGATCTGGTAGAGCCAGAGCAGGTTCATCGCGCGCTCCTCAACCCGCCTTCCGCATGTTCTTTTCCCGCATGTTCTTTTCGGCCTCGCCCAGCGCCACCTTGAGGATCTCGACCTCCTCGTCCTCCAGCGCCTGGCCGCCGAAGCTCTCGCGCAGATAGAAATCGATCACGCGGGCCGTCGGCGCCGCCGCCGCCGGATAGCGGGATTCGGCCTCGCGGCGCACCGCCAGCGGCGGCGCCGAATCGGGGAGCGCGGCGCCCCGCCGGCCGAGGCGCTTCCGCAAGCGCCGGTAGGCGGCGGTGGCGGTCAACGGCGGGCGCATCCGCAGGTAGAGCAGCCAGACCACCACCGCCAGCACCGTCATCGTGATCGCCAGCGGCAGGGGGACGTCTGGCAGGCCTCGATGGCCGCCGGGTGTGAGCGTGCCGGGACGGAGCGCGTCGAGGGCCGATGGCGAGAGGTGCGACGGCTTCCCGACCTTCTCGTCGTGCTTGAAGTGAGCCCAGAAATCGATCCAGAGCTCGCGCAGGCTGCCGAAGATCCGGAGCTGATCGTAGAGGCCGAAGGTGAGCACGTAGCGGTCCCAGCGGAAGATCAGGAAGTCCCAGGCCTGCTGCGCCAGCAGCCCCGCCCCTTCGGCGCCCGCGGCCGGCCGGCCGGCGGGAGGCGTGGGGTCGAAGAGGCGCCAGCCGACGCCGTCCAGCCAGGCTTCCACCCAGGCGTGGGCATTGTTCTCCCGCACGATGTAGTAGCCCTCGAAAGGGTTGTACTCGCCGCCGAGGAAACCGGTCACCAGGCGCGCCGGAATCCCTTGCGAACGGAGCATCAGCACCATCGCCGAGGCGAAGTACTCGCACTGCCCGCTGTGGTAGCGGAAGAGGAAATCCTCGATCGGATTGTTGGGCGAGCGGCCCACGAAATCGAGCGTGTAGGTGTAGTTGTCGATCAGGTGGCTCTCGAGCCGGCGCGCCCGTTTGGCGTCGGTCCCCTCGCCCATCACCTCCGCCGCCAGGGCGGCGATCCTCGGCGTCATGCCGGTGAGGTCGAGCGCGGGATCGCCGGGGCCCACGGGAGACGAGCCGGCGAGCACCGGCGAGCGGGCCAGGCCCACCCGGTATTCGAAGACCTCGAGGGGGTTGAACGGGAAGGAGACGGCACCGCCGGCGTCGATCAGCAGCGCGGACGCGCGGGGCTCGATCACCGCGGTCTCCACCGGCAGCGGCATGCTCTGGCTGTGCAGGGGCTGGAGCCAGATGTGCGCCCAGCGCACCGGCTTCTCGGTGCCGAGGCGGAAGCGCACGCCCTGCCCGCGCGCCAGGTTGCCCAGGCTCGGCGAACGGCGCCAGCTCCCCCCCTGATAGATCTCGTAGGTGGCGGTCTTGAACCGCATCTCGCGATCGGCGCCGGAGGCCGTCTCGTCGAGCATCCGCATCACCACCTCGCGGCTGCCGCGGATGCGGCCGATCGAGTCGAGGCTCACCTGGTCGGAGAAGCCCGCGGCCTCCAGGGTGACGCCGGTGCCGCCGCCGCGCCCGACGATGAACGGCGCGCGCACCCGCGGCAGGAGCAGGAAGAGCGGCACCGCGATCGCCGCCGTGGCGGCCGTGGACATCAGCAGGAATCCGCGCAGGGGGATGCGGGCCAGCGCCGGGTCCTCGCGGCCGAAGCCGGAGAGGACGTGAAGGAAGGCGAAGCGGGTCAGCAGCACCAGCGCCAGCACCAGGAACCCGATCAGATAGATCACGATCGTCGGGTGGACGCTGGTGCCCATCGCGGCCAGGAAGAGGAAGAAGACGCCGATCGACGCCTGCCATTTGTCGCGCTCGCGGACGATGGCGAAGAGCTTGACCAGCAGCGCGAACAGGGCCAGGTGGATCACCGGCGGCACCAGGCCGCGGGAGAAGACGAAGATGTCGAGGAAGAAGAGAGGGATGTAGGCCAGCCCGAGGACATTCATCCCCCAGGGCGGCAGCCAGCGCTGCTCGTCGCGGCTCGCCCGCCGCAGGAAAACGGCGACGCCGATCAGATAGAGGATCACCAGCGGCCAGCCGACGACGCCGTTGAACGGCAGGGGGATGGGCGCGACCAGCGCCAGCCAGCCGAGCAGGAGCCGCTTCTGCCGTGCGAAGCTCATCCCGCCAGCCTCGCCGGAGCCTCGAAATCGAGGTGGACGCGGACCTGCGACGCCCGCGGATCGCCGGACACCAGCGGCTCGGTCTCGCGCGGCCGGGCCTGGATGACGGCGAGCGCCTCCAGCACGGCCAGGCGCTGGCGGGGGCCGGTGGCGAAGGCCAGGACGCCGCCGCGCGTCACCAGCTCGACCTCGTAGCCGCGCGCCAGGTGATCGACGGCGATCGTCGCCGCCTCGCTGACCAGCCGCTCGAAACGGCTCTGCTCGGCGGCGTCTTTGAGCTCGCCCACCGCGTTGTCGAACAGGATCGACAGCCGCCGGCTCCGCTCGGCGGTCCGCTCGGTGAACACCAGCTCGCCGGTGCGCGCCGTCTGCTTCCAGTGGATGCCGCGCGGATCGTCGCCGCGGCGGAAGGCGCGCAGGGCGTAGAGGTCGTGACCGCGGCCGCTGCGCCGGCTGGGATCGTCGCCCGCCTGCTCGGAATCCTGGAGCTCGCTGCCGCCGGCCGGAAAGAGCTCGGGGAAGACCAGCACCTCGCAGTCGACGCGGTAGCGCACACCCTTGCGGAAGAAGCCGAAGGGGAAGAGGCTCGCCACGTGCACCCAGGGAAAGCGGTGGAAGCCCCGCGTGCCCACCATCATCTCGAGCTGACCGACGCTCTTGCCCCGCCGCGGCAGGTAGGGGATGAGCAGCGGCGCCCCCGACCGGGCGAGGGTGATGAGCAGGAACCAGCGCGGGAAGACCAGGGCGCGGCTGCGCAGCCGGAAGCCCACCGAGAACGGGCGGTTGGCGAACAGCTCGCCGGGGGGCTCGAGCTCCGCCACCAGGCCGCGGACGTTCTCGCGCGAGGCGATCCCGGAGACGATCAGCAGCGCGAACATCAGCGCCAGCACCATGTAGAGCGCGTTGTTGCCGGTGTTGGTGGCGGCGATCGCCACCAGGACGGTGAAGAGGACGTACCAGAGGCCGACGGTGGTGATGCGGATCCCCTCGGGCACGGCGCGGCGGGAGAAGAACCCGCCGGACCAAGGAGGTGAGGGCTCGGCCGCGGGCGGCCGGCTCGGCTTGCCCGCCTTACTTGGCCGGCTCGGCTTACCTGGCCAGCTCACAGGGGCACCGGCGTCGTCGCCACCACCCGTTCGATCGCTCGTCTCGCCTGGTCGAGGTCGGCCGTACCCCGCTTGAGGGCGATGCGGTGCGACAGCACCGGCCCGGCGAGCCGCTGCACGTCGTCGGGGATCACGTAGCCGCGCCCCTCGCAGAGCGCCAGCGCCTGGGAGGCGCGGAAGAGGGATTGCAGGCCGCGCGTCGACACGCCGAGCATGAAGTCGCCGCCGTGGCGGGTGGCCTCGGCGAGCGTCAGCATGTAGTCCGCCAGCTTGTCGGCGACGCGCACGCGCGCCACCCGCTCCTGGAGGTCGATCAGGCCGTCCCGCGTGAGGACCGGCTCGAGGTGCTCGAGGAGATCCTCGACGCCCCCTGACATCAGCAGCTCCTTCTCGTCCGCCCGCGGCGGGTAGCCGAGCGAGAGCGACATCAGGAAGCGGTCGAGCTGTGACTCCGGCAGCGGGAAGGTCCCCTGGTGCTCCAGCGGGTTCTGGGTGGCCAGCACGACGAAGGGCTCGGGGAGCGAGAAGCGCTGGCGCTCGACCGAGACCTTGCGCTCGCTCATCGCCTCCAGCAGGGCCGACTGGGTCTTCGGGGTGGCGCGGTTGATCTCGTCGGCCAGCACCACGTTGGCGAACAGCGGCCCGGAGACGAACTCGAAGGTCTGGTTCTTCTGGTTGTAGATCGACACCCCGATGATGTCGGAGGGGAGCAGGTCGCTGGTGAACTGGATGCGCTGGAAGGAGAGGCCGAGCGAGCGCGCCAGCGCCTGGGCCAGAGTGGTCTTGCCGACGCCGGGGACGTCCTCGAGCAGGACGTGCCCGCGGGCGAGCAGGCAGACGGTGGCGAGGCGGATCACCTCGCGCTTGCCACGGATGACGCGGGCGACGTTCTCCTCGAGCCGGCGGATCGGCTCCGCGGCGTGGAGAGCGTCGCTGGTTTCGACGGCGATGGATTCCATCTGATGCCTTACAGAAAGGTCCCGACGATCGTTTAAGGATGAGAGACTATAGCGATTCAACAGCGGTTCAATGGCCGCCCAGCCGCTCCTCGACGTCCTTCCAGAACGCGGGGAGGGCCAGATGGATTTCCGGCAGGACCGGCGAGCGGTACTCGGCCCCCTCCGGCAGCGCGACCACGAAGCGCCCCCCCTCGTTGGCCAGGAGCTCGATCTGCCGCTCCAGAGAGTCTACGATCCAGTACTCCCGAACGTCGGAGGCGGCGTAGAGGGCGAGCTTCTGACCGCGGTCCCGGCGGGCCGTGCCCGGCGAGAGGATCTCGATCACCAGGTCGGGAGCTCCCTCGACGCGTTCGCGGAGGATCCGCCGCCGGGCCGCCGAGACGTAGAAGAGGTCCGGCTGGACGACGGAATGATCGGCGAGCGTCACGTCGAGGGGGGCCGGGAGCACCCGCCCTCCTACCGCCATGGCAATGTCGTCGAGGAGCCTTGAGAGGACGAGCAGAACGGTCTGATGCAGAAGGGACGGGCCTGGACTCAAATAGAACCTCCCGAAGATCAGCTCGCAACGTGGCTCGTCGGGCAGCGCCTCGTAATCCCCGCGCCGGTAGGGGCCGAGGTCGGAGTCGGGAGAGATCGGAGGTTCCTTGAGCAGTGCCACGGCCATCCGGCGATTATATCTCTCCAGAGGATTTGACCGCCGCATTACCGTCTTCTATGATAGGGGCTCGAACCGGCGGCGAAGGCGTCACCCACCGATCCCGAAGAAGCGATTAGACTGCGGGTCCAGATATCTCCCAGGACCCGAAGGAGCGAAAAAGACCCATGGCAGACACGAAGGCGGACCGTTTGAAGGCGATCGAAGGCACGCTCGCGCAGATCGAGAGACAGTTCGGCAAGGGGGCGATCATGCGCCTGGGCCAGCGCGAGGGGCTGGGGCTGGAAGCGATCTCCACCGGCTCGATCTCGGTGGACTTCGCCATCGGCATCGGCGGCTTCCCGCGCGGCCGCGTGGTGGAGGTCTACGGCCCCGAATCCTCGGGCAAGACCACCCTGGCGCTCTCGGTCGTCGGGCAGGCCCAGAAGCGCGGCGGCGTCGCGGCCTTCATCGACGCCGAGCACGCGCTCGACGCCGAGTACGCGACCAAGCTGGGGGTCGACATCGACAACCTCCTCGTCTCGCAGCCCGACAACGGCGAGCAGGCGCTGGAGATCGCCGAGATGCTGGTGCGCAGCAACGCCGTCGATGTCGTGGTGATCGACTCGGTGGCGGCCCTGGTGCCGAAGGCCGAGATCGAGGGGGAGATGGGCGATTCCCACGTCGGCCTGCAGGCGCGCCTGATGTCGCAGGCGCTGCGCAAGCTCACCGCCATCGTCTCGAAGTCCAACACCTGCCTGATCTTCATCAACCAGATCCGCGAGAAGATCGGCGTCATGTTCGGCAATCCGGAGACCACCACCGGCGGCCGGGCGCTCAAGTTCTACGCCTCGGTGCGCATCGACATCCGCCGCATAGCCTCGCTCAAGGAGGGCGAGGAGGTGGTCGGCTCGCGGGCCAAGGTGAAAGTGGTCAAGAACAAGGTGGCCGCGCCCTTCCGCCAGGCCGAGTTCGACATCGGCTACGGCGAGGGGATCTCGAAGACGGGCGAGCTCGTCGACCTCGGGGTCGATCACAAGCTGGTGGTCAAGAGCGGCGCCTGGTACTCCTACGGCGATATCCGCCTCGGCCAGGGGCGCGACAACGCCAAAGCCTTCCTGCGCGAGAACTCCGACCTCGCCGACGAGATCGAGACCAAGATCCGCGAACGGATGGGGATGCCCTCGCTGGCCACCTCACCGCTGCGCGGCGGGATGGGCGGAGAGTAGGAGTTTGTAGGGGCGACCCGCGGTCGCCCTTCAGGAAGCCTGCCGGAACACCCGCCGCCACCAGCGCTGGAAGGCCGGCTGGCTCTGCGTCTCGGCCCTCGCCGCGAGCGTCTCGACGGGAGCCGGAAGCAGGGCGAGCCGCCCTTTCTGGAGCTGGAGCAGGAACAGGTCCATCTCGCGGCCGCGGACGCGGACGTCGCCGGAGAAGGCGTCCCCCAGCGAGGTCTTGCCGTCGAAGCGGGCGTAGAAGTCGCGCGCCCGCGTCGGCATCCGCGTCTGCTCGTCGTCGGCCGGCTCCTCCACCCACACCGGATAGCAGCGCTCCAGCAGGTCGAGCGGCACCGCCATGTGCCGCCGGGCGACCAGCACCTGCTCCTCGGTCGCCTGCTCCAGCAGCAGGTCGTAGACGCTCATCTCGTGGGTTCCCCCCGCCGCCGCCTCGCGGACCTCCGCGATGTCGAGCACCTCCGTGACGCAGAGCCGGAAGGTGCCGTCGAGGAAGCGGAAGTAGGAGCCACGGACCTTCTTGTAGAGATCGTCCACGGTCTTCTGGCCGTCCACTTGGCGGATCACG
>DASWQX010001022.1:0-2027 GCA_036403495.1 Thermoanaerobaculia bacterium | reverse complement strand
CTAGAATCCGGTAGTAGAACTAGACGCACTGCCGCTCTTTGAGTACCTCAAGGTCGAGGTCCGCTTGTAGCGCGCGAAGCGTCAGGAGAGGTCGAACAAATGTTTGAGAAGTACAACGAGAAGGCCCGCCGAGCTCTCTTCTTCGCCCGCTACGAAGCCAGCAAGCTGGGCAGCCGCGTCATCGAATCCGAGCACATCCTTCTGGGCATCCTGCGCGAGGGGGAGGAGACGGTCAGCGAGATCTTCCGGCGATTCCAGGTCAAGCCGGAGGACATCCGCCGGGAGATCGAAGGCGAGCGCGTCTTCGTCGAGCGGATCTCTTCCACCGCCGAGCTACCTCTTTCAGAAGAATCAAAAAAGATCCTGGCCTACGCTTCGCATGAGGCGGAGAGCATGCTGCACGCGACGGTCGGTTCCGAGCACCTTTTGATCGGCATTCTGCGGGTCGAGGGGTGCACCGCGATGCGGATCCTCGCCCAGCACGGATTCGACGTCTACACGGTGCGTGAGGAGGTGCTCGCCATCGCCAAGGAGCGCGAGGCGTCGCAGCAGAAGAAGGAGCTCCCCTTCCTGTCCGAGTACGGGCGGGACCTGACGGCGCTCGCCGCCGAGCAGTCCTTCGATCCGCTGATCGGGCGCGAGGAGGAGGTCGACCGGATCATCCAGATCCTCTCCCGCCGCACCAAGAACAACCCGATCCTGCTCGGCGAGCCGGGCGTGGGCAAGACCGCCATCGTCGAGGGCCTGGCGCAGCGGATCATCGAGGGGCGGGTGCCGATCTTCCTGGCCAACAAGCGGATCATGGCGCTCGACCTGTCGCTGATCGTCGCCGGCACCAAGTACCGCGGCCAGTTCGAGGAGCGGCTGAAGGGGATCCTGAAGGAGCTCAAGGAGAGCAAGGAGCTGATCGTCTTCATCGACGAGATCCACTCGCTGATCGGCGCCGGCTCGGCCGAGGGGTCGCTCGACGCGGCCAACATCCTGAAGCCGGCGCTGTCGCGGGGGGAGATCTCCTGCATCGGCGCGACGACGCTCAAGGAGTACCGCAAATATATAGAGAAGGACCGCTCCCTGCTGCGCCGCTTCCAGGCGATCCAGGTCAATCCGCCGACGCCGGAGCAGACGCAGGAGATCCTCGAGGGGGTCAAGGACCGCTACGAGTCGTTCCACAAGGTCCGCTACCGCGCCGAGGCGCTGCGCACGGCGATCTACCAGTCGAGCCGGTACATCCCGGACCGCCATCTGCCGGACAAGGCGATCGACGTCATCGACGAGGCGGGCGCGCGGGTCAAGCTGCGGCGGGTGCGCGATACCCAGAACCTGCGCCGGCTGGAGCAGGAGATCCGCCAGGTGGTCAAGGAGATGAAGGTGGCGATCTCCGACAAGGACTTCGAGCGCGCCGTCTACCTGCGCGAGCGTGAGATCGAGCTGCGCGAGGACCTCGAGCGGATGAGCGTCGCGACCGACGAGACCGGCATCCTCGAGGTGACCCGCCACGACATCGAGGAGGTCATCTCCTCCTGGACGGGGATCCCGGTGGCGGCGCTGCAGAGCGAGGAGGCCGAGCGGCTGCTCAAGATGGAGGAGATCCTCCGGCTGCGCGTGGTCGGCCAGGACCGCTCGATCAACGCCATCAGCCGGGCGATCCGCCGCTCGCGGCTGGGGGTCTCCAACCCGCAGCGGCCGGTGGGCTCGTTCATCTTCCTGGGGCCTTCGGGCGTGGGCAAGACCGAGGTCGCCCGCCAGCTCGCGGAGTTCCTGTTCGGCAACCAGCGGGCCTTGGTGCGGTTCGACATGTCGGAGTACATGGAGAAGCACGCCGTCTCCAAGCTCATCGGCTCGCCGCCGGGCTACGTCGGCCACGAGGAAGGCGGCCAGCTCACCGAGGCCGTGCGCACGCGGCCGTACTCGCTGGTGCTGCTCGACGAGATCGAGAAGGCGCACCGGGACGTATTGCTCGCCCTGTTGCCAATGCTCGACGAGGGGCGCATGCAGGACGGCCGCGGCCGCACGATCGACTTCCGCAA
>DASWQX010001021.1:0-4350 GCA_036403495.1 Thermoanaerobaculia bacterium | reverse complement strand
GGTTCTCGATCGTCGCCTCGCGGGAGGCGACGGCGCCCGCCGCCCTGCTGGAAACCCAGGCTCCAAACCGCGGTGAACGGGCCCGCCTCGACAGGGACGACGATGACGATGCCGGCGTCGTGGCCTGGGTGGAGGGCTCGCGCCGCGGCGGCGCGCTCCGCCAGGTGGTCGCCGTCGCGCCGCCCGGCTTCCAGACCCGGATCCAGCCCGCCGACACCCATGAAGAGGCCGTGGAGCTCGCCGGCGGCCACTCCCTGCCGGTCCCGGAGCTGAGCGCGACCCTCGGCGCCGTTCCCGAAGCCCCACCGGGCTCGCGGTTCGCGGGCCCTCTCGATAGCCATCCCTTCGCTTTCGACATCCTCCTCCTGACGCAGCGCCGGAACGAATAGACCGGGCCTCTCCCTCCCCGAGACGCCACCGGTCCCCGCGGCCGCGAAGGTCATGCCGGTCCTTGCCGGCCAAGACGCGCGCCATCGTTCCAACGCTCTGTTCGTGCAGCAGGCAGGAGGAGTTTTCACATGTCCGTTTCCATTGTCTTCCGTAGGATTGCCGTCCGAGGGATTGCCTTTCCCCTGGCGTTCGCCGCCGCTCTGGGAGTCGCCCTTCCCGCTCAGTCGCAGGAGGCCGCGCCGCCGGCCACCCCGACCGTCACCGAGACGATCCAGGTGACCGCCACCCGCACGCCCGAGGACGTCGAGACCGTTCCCGCCTCGGTCACCGTGATCTCCGGCGCCGACCTCGCCGCGCGCGGCGTCACCGACCTGCCGTCGGCGCTCGCCCTCGCCGGCGGCATCGCGGTCGCTCCCGGCGGCGAGAACGGCCCGGCCGGCGCGGTGCCCGAGATCTGGGGGCTGCGCGAGTTCGACGCCTTCCTCCTCGTGGTCGACGGCGTGCCCTGGGGGGGCGCCTTCAACCCGGCCATCCCCAGCCTCAACCTGGTCGACGTCGACCGCATCGAGATCCTCCGCGGCGCGGCGCCGGTGATGTACGGCGCCACCTCGTTCTCGGGGGTGATCCAGGTGATCCACCGCCAGGCGGGCGCGGCCGGCGGCCAGGTGGACGTCTGGGGGGGGAACTACAGCAGCGGCGGCGCCGCCGTCTCGGCTCCCCTGCCGCAGATCGGCGGCTTCCATCAGTCGCTGAGCGTCGACGGCGAGCGCCAGGGGTTCAAGGACGACCGCACCCGCTACGACCGCGGCCATGTGCTCTACCGCTCCTCCCTCGACGCCGGCGGCGGCGCCTTCCGCTTCGACCTCGACGGCTCGATCGTCGACCAGAAGCCGGCGAGCCCGAACCCGATCATGGATCCCAGCGTCTCGCGCCTGGTGCCGCTCGACTCCAACCAGAACCCGAGCGACGCCAAGATCGACGAGAACCGGCTCCACTTCGTCACCGGCTATGACCATGCCCTGGCCGGCGGCGCCTGGTCCACCACCCTGGCGGTGACCCACAGCACCAAGAAGTCGATCCGCGGCTTCCTCACCGACGTCTCCGAGGACGACCCCAACGCCGAAGGGTTCCACCAGGACCTGACCCAGGACGACGTCTACTTCGACAGCCACATCGCCTGGACGCTGAGCCCGGCCTTCCATCTCCTGGCCGGCGTCGACCACCTCTACGGCAAGGCGAAGGCCGACTCCGAGACCTTCGACTATTTCATTCCGCTCAACGGCTCGCACCCGCCGTCGAGCGCCGACCAGCCGCTCAACCACGGCTTCAACCTCGACGACAAGCGGAACTTCTCCGGGCTCTACGCCCAGGTGGAGTGGGACCCGACGCCGCGCTGGCACTTCCAGGTCGGCGGCCGGCTCAACCGCACCAAGGAGCAGCGCACTGCGGGCGACCGCGAGCTCAGCTTCCCGGATCCCGGCGACGAGGGGACCGACGAGCGGACGGTGACCCGCGGCAGCGGCGCGGTGGGCGTGAGCTGGCTCGCCTGGGGGGACGCCAGGAGCGGCCTCTGGCTGTTCGCCGACTACCGCAACACCTACAAGCCGGCGGCGCTCGACTTCGGCCCCGAGGCCGAGCCGGACATCCTGAACCCCGAGACGGCCCGCAGCTCCGAGGTGGGCATCAAGAGCCGCCTCGCCGGCGGCGCCTTCGAGTGGGAGCTGACCGCGTTCCAGATGGACTTCGAGAACCTCGTGGTCGCGCAGTCGGTCGACGGCCTGCCGTCGCTGATCAACGCCGGCTCCGAGCGCTTCAAGGGGGCCGAGCTGGAGCTCAAGGGCCGGCTGGGCGGTCTCCACGGTGATTGCTGGTGGCAGGCGTCCTATGCCTGGCACGACGCCAAGTACCGCGACCTGGTCGAGGTGCTCGACGGCGAGAACGTGCAGCTCGCCGGCAACCGGCTCCAGCTCTCGGCGCACAACCTGGTCTCGGCCGGCCTGGTCTACTCGCCGGCCCAGGGCTTCTTCGCCTCGCTCACCGCCAACTACGTGGGCTCCCGCGTGCTCGACGAGCAGAACGAGATCCTGGCGCCCAGCTATACGACCGTCTCCGCCGGCATCGGCTACCGCTCCGGCCCCTGGCAGGTCCGCCTGGACGGCCAGAACCTCAACGACACGCGCCCGCCGGTCTCGCAGAGCGAGCTCGGCGACGGTCAGTACTACCTGCTGCCCGCGCGCACCTTCCGACTCGGCCTCGCTTATCGCTTTTAAGAGCTGAAGGCGGTCCACAAGCCCCCCGCCGCTGCGAGCGGGGGGCTCTTTTTGGCGAGTCGCGAGTTCTGTGGCAACCTATGGGGAGACCCCTTCCCAGGAGGCCACCGGATGAAGAAGGACTTCGACTTCGAGCAGCGCCCCATGGTCGACTGGATGGCTCCCGGCCAGCTCGCCCAGACCGGCATCAAGGCCGTCGTCTCGGACATCTTCGGCTCCTATGCCGACAAGCGGGACGTGATGGCCGCGCTGGACCCTTCTCCCAAGCTCGACGACGCGTTCGCCAAGGCGGACGAGCTCTGGATCGACTACGTCGCCGATCTCGGAGACGGCTTTGATTCCACCTACACGATGGCCCGGGTGCTGGCGGCCCCCCGGCTCTCCGTCGAGCACGACGGCAAGGCCTACGACCTGCCGCGCGGACAGATCCTGGTGATGGGCGGCGACCAGGTCTACCCTACCTCCAGCTACGACGAGTACTACAACCGGCTGATGATGCCCTACAAGGCCGCCCTCCCCCAGACCCCGGCGGACGCGGTGCCGGCGCTCTACGCCATTCCGGGCAATCACGACTGGTACGACGGCCTGTCGAGCTTCACCCGCATCTTCTGCCAGCAGGGGTGGTTCGGCGGCTGGAAGACCCGGCAGAGCCGGAGCTACTTCGCCGTCAAGCTGCCGCACAACTGGTGGCTCTGGGGAATCGACATCCAGCTCGAGGGCTACATCGACAAGCCCCAGCTCGACTACTTCTACCGCCAGGCGCTCGACAACCTGCAGCCGGACGACCGGGTCATCCTCTGCGTCGCGGAGCCGCGCTGGGTCTACGGCGTCACCCGCGGCGCGGAGGCCTTCAGCAGCCTGCGCTACTTCGAGGACCGCTACACCCACAAGCTCAAGCCGGCGCGGCTGAAGGCGACGCTCACCGGCGACCTCCACCACTACGTGCGCTACGAGTCGAAGGACGGCGAGGTGCAGCGGATCACCGCCGGCGGCGGCGGCGCCTACCTGTTCGCCACCCACGACATGCCGGAGACCTTGAAGCTCGAAGAGGGGTTCAAGGAGAGCGTCCGCACCGTGGAGTACGAGAAGAAGGCGGCTTTCCCCGATACGGCGACCTCGAAGCTGCTGACCTTCGGCAGCCTGCTCCTGCCGGTCCGGAGCTGGAAGTTCGGGCTCTTCCTCGGCGTCTTCTACTCGCTCTTCAGTTGGATCCTGCAGAGCGCCAGCAAGACCCGGCACGACCTGGTCGGCCCATCATCCCTGCTCGGCTATCTCGCGGACAAGGGAGCCGGAGACCTGGGGACCGTCCTGCCGACCGTCGGCGCCCTGCTCGCCAATACGCCGATGAGCGTCTTCCTCTGCGTGCTCATCGTCGGCGGCTTCTACGGATTTTGCAGCGCCAAGAAGCCCTCGGCACGCCTCATAATCGGGGCCGGCCACGGCGCCGCTCACGTCCTGCTCAATCTGGGGCTGATCTGGCTCTTCGCGCGCCTCAACCTCCACTGCCTCGACCTGGCGGTCGACTCCTGGCAGGAGGTGACCCTGTTCCTCGCCGAGATGCTGGTGGTCGGCGGCCTCCTGGGCGGGGTCCTGTTCGCGCTCTACCTGACCCTGTTCAGCTTCGTCGGCGGCTTCCACCTCAACGAGGCCTATTCGAGCCAGAGCATCCCCGACTACAAGAACTTCCTCC
>DASWQX010001020.1:0-2679 GCA_036403495.1 Thermoanaerobaculia bacterium | reverse complement strand
AGCGGCGTCGATCAACGGAACCCGTTTCTTGGTGCTGAAGACGAGATGGACCAAAACCTTCACCAGCGATGTGGCCATGCGGTGTTTCCTCCAGGATGTCCGGAGCCGGTCTGGATATACCGGTTCCATCCTGGATAAGACGTAAAATTTGGCCTGGTCTGACAAACCACCTGGAATCAGTAGCTTGGAAGTCAAATTTGGAGGGACGTGCGGTCCGTCCCTCGCCCGCAGGGCGGAATTTATCCAGCCTGGGGTGTCAACCCCAGGTGGGAAGTCCGACATCCCCAAGCCCCGCAGGGCCGGCATGCCGTTGCCGACGGAGGGAGGCCCGACATCCCAAGCCCCGCAGGGCCGGTGTCGTTGCCGACGGTGGGAGGTCCGGCACCCCCAAAGCCCCGCAGGGCCGGCATGTGGTTGCCTACGTAATCCGGCCGGTGTGTCGGCCCTCCGGGGCTTCCGGGACGGGGGAGGCGTTCCATCCCTGGGGTTGACACCCCAGGCTGGATAAATTCCGCCCTGCGGGCGGTGGCGGCGGTCTTAGTCGAAGAGAGAGTCGGGATCGAATTCGAGGCGGGCAGGCTGCGCCCAGCCGGTCTGTAACGGTTCGCCTCGCGAGGCGCGCCACCCGGCGGGAACAAGACGGCCCTCCGCCGCGTTATGATCCTGCCATGTCCGGATTCGAGCTCATCTCCAAGTTCACGCCGCAGGGGGATCAACCCGAGGCCATCCGCCAGCTCACCGAGGGTCTCCTCCGGGGGGACAAGGAGCAGGTGCTCCTCGGCATCACCGGCTCGGGGAAGACGTTCTCGATCGCCAAGGTCATCGAGGCGGTCAACCGTCCCACCCTGATCCTCTCCCACAACAAGACGCTCGCGGCCCAGCTCTTCCAGGAGTTCCGCAGCTTCTTTCCCCACAACGCCGTCGAGTACTTCGTCTCCTACTACGACTACTACCAGCCGGAGGCCTACGTGCCGGCCACCGACACGTACATCGAGAAGGAGACCAGCATCAACGAGGAGATCGACCGTCTCCGCCTGCGCGCCACCAAGGCGCTGTTCGAGCGCCGGGACGTGATCATCGTCGCCTCCGTCTCCTGCATTTACGGCCTGGGATCGCCCGAGGCGTTCTTCGGCATGCTCCAGTTCTTCATCCAGGGCGAGGCCGAGGGGATGGAGCCGGCGCTCAAGCGGCTGATCACCATGCAGTACGAGCGCACCCAGATGGACCTCTACCACGGCAGCTTCCGGGTCCGCGGCGACGTGCTGGAGATCCTGCCGGCCTACGAGGACATCGGCATCCGCGTCGAGTACTTCGGCGACGAGGTCGAGCGGATCACCCGTTTCGACGTCCTGCGCGGCGACACCCTGCAGCAGATCGACCGCATCGCGGTCTATCCCAAGACCCACTACGTCACCCCCAAGCCGCGGCTGGAACGGGCCATCGAGACGATCGCCGAGGAGCTGGGGCCGCGCCTCGCCGAGCTGGAGGCCGAGGGGAAGCTCCTCGAGCGCCAGCGGCTGGAGCAGCGCACCCGCTTCGACCTCGAGATGCTGAAGGAGATCGGCTACTGCCACGGCATCGAGAACTACTCGCGCCACCTCTCCGGCCGCGCGCCGGGCGAGCCGCCGCCGACCCTCTTCGACTACTTCCCCGACGATTTCCTGCTGGTGGTCGACGAGAGCCACCAGTCGATCCCGCAGGTTCGCGGCATGCACGCCGGCGACCGCTCGCGCAAACAGACGCTGGTCGACTTCGGCTTCCGCCTCCCCTCGGCGCTCGACAACCGGCCGCTCACCTACGACGAGTTCGACGCCCGCATGGGGCAACGGATCTACGTCTCCGCGACCCCCGCCCCCTGGGAGCTGGCGCGCACGGGCGGCGTGATCGTCGAGCAGCTCATCCGGCCCACCGGCCTGCTCGACCCCGAGATCGACCTTCGGCCGGCGCAGGGGCAGGTGGACGACCTGATCGGCGAGGTGCGCAAGATCGTCGCCCGCAAGGAGCGGGTGCTGATCACCACGCTGACCAAGCGGATGGCCGAGGAGCTGACCCAGTACCTCAACGAGCTCGGGATCCGTGTGCGCTACATGCACAGCGACATCGAGACCCTGGAGCGGGTGGAGATCGTCACCGGCCTGCGCCGCGGCGACTTCGACGTCCTGGTGGGGATCAACCTGCTCCGCGAGGGTCTCGACCTGCCGGAGGTCTCGCTGGTGGCGATCCTCGACGCCGACAAGGAGGGGTTCCTGCGCAGCGAGACCTCGCTGATCCAGACCTCCGGCCGCGCCGCCCGCAACGTTGCCGGCCGCGTCATCTTCTACGCCGACCGGATGACCGATTCGATGCAGAAGGCGATCGACGAGACCGCCCGCCGCCGCATCAAGCAGACCGCCTACAACACCGAGCACGGCATCGAGCCGGCGACGATCCTGAAGGACATCCACAATCCGCTGGTGCAGATGATGAACCTCGATCTCTACGCCGCCGGCGGTCCCCCCAAGCTCGGCAAGGGGGACGGCGACGGCTCGGACCTGCCGCTCAGCGAGCGCATCGCCCGGCTCGAAAAAGAGATGCGAGCCGCCGCCAAGCGCCTCGAATTCGAGGAGGCCGCCGCGTTCCGCGATCAGATCCGCGAATTGCGGGAGCTGCAGATCTACGCGGGGTAGGGCCATGGGACGG
>DASWQX010001019.1:0-3598 GCA_036403495.1 Thermoanaerobaculia bacterium | reverse complement strand
ACCGAGGGGGACAGGCCGGCGAGGAGCGCCGCGTCGTCAGGCTCATGCCGCGGAGAGAAGTTCTTCGTCGCCTCGATCGTGTAGTCCCAGCCGGGGATCCGGGCGGCGGTGAGGACGTTCACAAAGCCCTGGACGGTATCGAAGCGGCCATCCTGGACCAGCAGGCGCAGATCAGCGAGGAAAACCGAGAGGTCGTCGTAGGTGAGCTTGTAATAGCGCGTCTTGGGCAGGGCGGGCACCAGGCGGACGCGGGCCTGCACGATGACGCCGAACTGGCCGAGCCCGGAGCGGACGGCGTCGAAGAGCTGCCGGTGCCGGCTGGGCGAGCAGGTCATCAGCTCGCCGCGGCCGGTGACGACGGTGAGCTCCAGCACGTTGTCCACCTGCGCGCCGCGGCGGAACGACTGCGACCCGACGCCGCCCACCGAGAGGGTGCCGCCGACCGAGAGCTCGATGTAATCGTTGAAGACCGTCGGCGCAATACCCTTCGGAAGGGTCTGCCGCAGCAGCTCGCTCCAGCGCACGCCGGCATCCACCAGGGCATCGTGATCGTTCACCTCGTGGATGGCCGCCAGGGTCGACAGGTCGATCACCACCCCGGCCGCGACCTGCGCCTGCCCCAGGGTGCTGTGCCCCTGGCCACGCGCGGCGACCTGGATGCCGTGCCGGCTGGTGAACTGGAGCAGGCGGACGACGTCCGAGACCGCGGCCGGCTTCAGCACCGCCAACGGCCGGCGATGGATGGCGTGGCCGAAGTCGTCGGCGGCGGCGGTCAGGCTGGCGTCGTCGAAATGGAGCTGACCCCGGAAGTGCGGAAAGGCGTCCGCCAGGGTCGCGCGGCCGGAGGCGAGCTCCGCCGCCGAAACCCAGCCCCGCAGGTGGACGTCGAAGCCGGCGACGGCCACCGCCGTCAGGGTGCCACGCAGAAAGTTGCGGCGGGAAACGTCTTCTTTCATCACAGTTCCTCCTCGGGAGCGCCCTCGCGAACGCCCGCGGTTTTCGCGGCTGGTTGAGTCCTCCCCTGGAGGATACGTCAGTCTGAGGAAGACGGGGTATCCTGCGCAGGATGCCCGATCCCGAACCGTTTTCAACCCCCGGCGCTCGCCGCATCGAGGTGCCCGTGCTGATCGACCGCCGGGCGACGGTTTGGACGCCGGGGCTGATCGACGTCACGCTCCGCCTGAGCGACCGCCCGGTGCTCGCCGAGTCCCCGCCGCCCGGCGTGGGGGCGGAGCTGGCGCGCTCGCTGCTCGCCGCCGCCGCCCGTCTCGCCGGGGCGCGCGGAGCGGCCGGCGCGTTCACGGTGTCGTTCCTCGCCGATCCGGCGCGCGGGGAGCACCGGCTGCTCGGCACCGCGGCGGGACTCCCGGCGGGCACGGCGGTGATCGAGGCGCTGAACGAGGTCGACCTCCCCGCCCTCGAGCGCCATCTTGCGCGCGGCGGCACCCTCGACGGCGAGCTGCCGGAGTCCCGCGGGCACGCCGCGCAGGTCGCCCTGGCGGCTCTCGATCCGGAGGACAGCTTCGCATCCCGGCCCGGCGTGGTCGAAGCGCTGCGCCTCCCCTCCGGACCCGGTCTGCGCGCCGACGCCGCGGTCGAGGAGGGCGAGGTGCCGGGAACGAACGCGGAGATCGCCCGCGTCACCGCGCATGGGCGGACCCGGGCCGAGGCGCTCGCCCGTCTCCAGCGCGGGCTCGCCCGCACCGAGGTCGCCCTGCGTGGCGGCGCCACGGACAAGGCCTTTCTCACCGAGGTCCTCGACCGCCCCGAGCTGATCGCGCGGCAGCCCGCGGAGCCCGGCTGGCTCGACCGGCTGGTGGCGAGCGGCGAGCACCTCCCCCGCCGGGGCGCCGAGCCGGCCCTGGTGGCGGCGGCGATCGCGGCGTACGAGGAGGAGCTCGCCACCGCCCGCGCGCGTTTCTACGCCTCCGCCGCGCGCGGCCGTCCCGAGGTGCCGAAGGAGATCGGCCGCACCGTCGAGCTGCGGCATCGCGGCCAGAACTACCTCTTCCGCGTCTCCCGCCTCGACCGCGCGCTCTTCCGCGTCGAGGTGGACGGGCTCCGCCTGGAGGTGACGGCGGGGCCTCCGGGACGCACCGGACGCACGATGGCCCTCGGCGAGCGGAGCTGGCGCGTCGCCATCGCCACCCAGGGAAGCCGGCGGATCGTGGAGGTGGACGGCATCCCCCACCGCGTCGAGCGCGAGAGCTGGGAGGTCGTGCGCTCGCCGGCCACGGGGGTGGTCGTCGCGCTCGCCGTCCAGGAGGGGGACGAGGTGGCCGCCGGCGATCCTCTGGCGGTGCTGGAGGCGATGAAGGTGGAGACGACGGTGGTGGCGCTCGGGGCCGGACGAGTGCGCAAGGTGCTCGCGCGCCGGCACTCCCACGTCGTCACCGGCGCGCCGCTCCTGATGCTGGCGCCCATTTCCCCAAGTGCCGCCGAGACTCAGGCCGTGCCGGTCCCAGGGCGCCGGGTGCGTCTGGCGAGCCTCGTGTCCCCGCCGGACGCCGCTGCCGGCACCCGCGCCGAGAGCCTGGAGGAGGCGCGGCGTCTGATGCTCGGCTACGACGCCGACCTCCGTGCGGTCGAGCTCCTGGTTTCCGGTGGATCCGGCCGGGAGACGAGCGCCGACCTGCCGCGCGAGGAGGAGATCCTGCGCGCGTTCGTCGACGTCAGCTCGCTCTTCCGCCGCCAGCCCGCGGACGGCTCCGACGGCCGCCACAGCGCCGAGGAATTCCTCTCCACCTATCTGCGCGACCTCGACGCGCGCGGCGCCGGCCTCTCCCCCGGTTTCCTCGACCGGCTCCGCCGCGCCCTGGGCCATTATTTGGGAGAGCACCTGAGGGCAGACCCTGGCGCCAGGAGCCTCGCCCGCTCGCCCGAGTTGGAGGAGAGCCTCTTCCGCATCGCCATCTCCCACCGCCCCTCCCGTCAGGTGCCGGTGGTCCTGGCGCTGCTGGAGAGCTGGCTGGAGCGCAGCGACCTGCCGGACACCCCGGAGCTGCGCGACCTCCTCGACCGCATGGCGGCCGAGACGCAGGGGAGCGAGCCGGCGGTGCACGACCTCGCCCGCGAGGTGCGCTACCGGGTCTTCGTCCGCCCGCTCCTGCTCGCCACCCGTGAGCGGATCTACGCCGCGGCGGCGTCCGACCTCGCCCGGCTGGCCGCCCACCCAGGTACGGCCGAGCGCGGCGAGCTGATCCGCGCCCTGGTCGAGTGCACGCAGCCGCTCCACCGCATCCTCTCGCAGCGCTACGCCAGCGTCTCCACGGCGCCGACGAGCGCGCTGCGCGCGGCCCTGCTGGAGATTATGGTGCGGCGCTACTACCGCATCCGCGAGCTGGGGGCGATCGAGAGCTTCCGCCGCGAGGGGCAGACGTTCGGCGTTGCCGGCTACGAGCACCGGGGCTCCCACGTCCACCTGATCGCCACCCACGCGGACTTCGACCGGCTGGCCTGGAGCGTCGAGGCAGCGCGGCGTCTCGCCCGCGAGGCGCCCGCCGGCTCCGAGGTGGTGGTGGACCTCTACCTCTGGCGCGGGGTTGAGCCGGCGCCGGAGGCCGCGGTGGCCGCCGAGATCGCAACCCTGCTGGCGGCC
>DASWQX010001018.1:0-5516 GCA_036403495.1 Thermoanaerobaculia bacterium | reverse complement strand
CCCGCCGGACGCAGCCGGCCGCCGCGCTTCAATCCCATCCGCCGCAGGGTCACGTCCGGCCACGCCGCCAGCCGCGCGGCGACGAGGACGAGGTAGGCGAGCACGCCCGCCAGCCCCAGCCCCAGCAGGAAGGGGATCAGCCCGTAGAGCCCGCGGAAAGTGAGGAAGGCGGCGGCGAAGGCGACTGCCAGGGTCCCCTCCTCCCAGCCGGCGAGGGGAAACTGGCGCGGCTCGGGCCCGGGCATGCGCGGCTTCGCGAGCAGGGGGATCTTGCCGAAGCCGAAATAGAGGGCGTCGTTCGGGCAGACCGAGACGCAGTCGCCGCACTTCATGCAGCCGGGGTCGACGACCATGCCGTAATCGTGGACCTCTTGGTGGACGCGGACGTTCGAGGTGCAGACCGCCGTGCAGTGGCCGCACCCCGAGCAGGCGTCGGTGACGCGGACGCGCAGCGGCGCCACGCGGTCGGCGGCGGCGAACAGCGCGCCATAAGGGCAGGCGTAGGTGCAGAACCCCTTGGCCCCCAGGAAATAGACGGTCGCGAAGCCGCAGACGAGGAAGGTCAGGCCGCCCACCACCCAGCCCGGGAAGGTGGCCCAGAACTGCGCGGTGACCCACTGGGTCTCGATCCGGCGGAAGGAGCCGCCGTGCCAGAGCCGCCAGACCGCCGGCCAGAGGAACATATAGATGAATGCGGCCACCGGCACCCAGGCGAGCAGGCGGGAGCGCAGCGGCCGTGGGCGGATGCCCATCTTCGCCAGCAGCCAGCCGCAGAGGTCCTGGAGGGCCACCAGGTGGCAGCCCCAGCCGCAGAACCAGCGGCCGAACAGCGCCGTGGCCAGGGCGGCGGCGGCGAAGAACACCAGCCCGGCATTGATCGCGCTCTCGCGCGCGAAAGCCATCGCCTCCGAGGGCTCGACCGGCGTCATCGTGCGCCCGGCGAACCACCAGTGCGCGACGTGGGCGGCCACGGCGAGGTGGACCGCGATCAGCACCCCGGCCCGCCACCGCCCCGCCCGCGAGTGGCGGATGGGCGTCGCCGGGCGGTCCTGGAGGACGCGGACCCGATCCTGGATGACGGTAAGGGGCACGTAGCGACCTTACCATCAGGGCCCCGCCCGGGAGCCCCCAGGGACAGCTTTACACATAGATCGTCATCAATATGGAATGAATTTCCACGACGCTGTCCCCGAAAAGGCGAAATCCTGCACCTTGGGTCCGAACGTCTACTTTCCCGCCCTTTGCTGTGCCGCGCCACCCAGGCGCGCCGGCGGGCGGATCTTGAGCACTGGAGGGGAGAACGTCATGCAAGAGAGCGAACGCTTCGACGTAGCAATTCTGGGCGCGGGGATCGGTGGGACCATGCTGGCGGCGATCCTCGCCCGCCAGGGCAAGAAAGTGCTGATCCTGGAGAAAGGGAGCCATCCGCGCTTCGCGGTCGGCGAGGCGCTGCTGCCGCAGAGCACCCTTCTGATGTGGATCCTGGCCCACCGCTTCGACGTCCCCGAGATCCAGCACCTGACCCGCACGGATTTGATCCATAAGCACGTCGCGCCCACCTGTGGGGTCAAGCGCGCCCTCGGCTTCCTCTACCACGAGGAGGGCCAGCGGCAGGACCCGCAGAAGTCCAACCTGCTGATCGCGCCGAGCACGCCGCTGACCAGCGAGAGCCACCTCTTCCGCCAGGACATCGACGTCTACATGCTGAAGGCGGCGCAGCGCTACGGCGCCACCTATCGCGACAAGGTGGACGTCCGCGACTTCGAGATCGACGACGACGGCGTGCGCCTGACCACCGACGCCGGCGAGGAGTTCGAGGCGCGCTTCCTGGTCGACGGCGCGGGCTTCCGCTCGCCGACCGCCGACCGCTTCGGCCTGCGCGAGAACCCGACGCCCCTGGAGACCCAGTCGCGCTCGATCTTCACCCATATGGAGGGGATCAAGTGCTACGACGACTTCCTGAGCGATGAGGAGAACCCCAAGCTCTCCGCCGGCTGGTCCGAGGGCACGCTCCACCACGTCTTCGAGGGGGGGTGGTTCTGGATGATCCCCTTCGACAACGTCGCGGGCTCGACCAACCACCTGTGCAGCGTCGGCCTGACGCTCAACATGAAGCGCCATCCCGACACCGGCATGCCGGCGGAAGAGGAGTTCTTCAAGTTCGTCAACAAATACCCGAGCATCGCCCAGCAGTTCGAGGGTGCCACGGCCGTCCGCCCCTGGGTGAAGACCGGCCGCCTCCAGTACTCGGCGACCGGCGGCGCCGGCGACCGCTACTTCCTGATGGCGCACGCCCACGGCTTCATCGACGCCCTTTACTCGCGCGGCATGATCACCACCTTCGAGGTGCTCTCCGCCCTCGCCGGCCCGCTGCTCCAGGCGCTCGACGAGGACCACTTCTCGCGCGACCGCTTCGCCTACGCCGAGAAGCTCCAGCACGCCATGCTCCGCCAGAGCGACCGGGTGGTGAACAACTCCTACCGCGCCTTCCCCAGCTTCCCGCTCTGGAACGCCTGGCTGCGCGTCTGGCTGATCGCCGAGATCTTCGGCGACCTGCGGCTGTTCAGTCTCTGCGTCAAGTACCTGGAGACCCAGGACAAGGCGATCTTCGACCTGCTGGAGACCGATCCGCTGATCGGCTGCAGCCCGCCGGGAGTGGACGAGGTCACCGACCTGGTCAACTTCGCCGAGGACATCCTCGCCAAGTACGAGCGCGGCGAGATGGACGAAGAGGTGGGCGCCGCGGCGATCCTCGAAGCGCTCGGCAACGCCTCCTGCATGCCGCCGGTCCACGGCTGGGGGGACGCCAAGGACCTCCACCTCGACTATCTGCCCGAGAAGCTGCAGGCCACGATCGGCTGGGGCCTCACCCAGGCGCCGGCGCGCATCCGCGACCGCCACTTCATCTTCAACCCCGCCGTGCTGATGGGGCCGCCCCCAGCAGGGGCCTGAAGCGTTAGACCCCGAGGATGCCCGAGGGGGCCTGGCGTTCAGGCCCCCTCATCGGTCCTATCCGTGCAGCGTCCGCATATAGCCCTGCTCGGCGATCACCGCGCCCATCTCGTCGTAGGCCGCGGCCTCCTGGGGGGCCCAGGTCGCCAGCCCGTCCACATACCGGGTATACATGCTGAACGCCGCCGCGATCAGCACCACGTCGTGGATGGCCTTGTCGTCCGCCCCCGCCTGCCTGGCCCGCGCCACGTCCTCCTCCGTCACCAGCCGGCCGTCCTTCCGCACCTTGCCGGCGATCTCCAGCAGGGCCTGGAGCTTCTCGCTGACCTCGGCCTGCGCTCCCTTCGAGAGCACCCTGTCGACCAGGGCGCTGGCCGGCCCCAGCAGGTGCCGCGCGGTGGATGCGTGCAGTTGCTTACAGAAGTTGCACTCGTTTTCCGACGACACGTAGGCGGCGATCATCTCCCGCTCGCCCGGCGTCAGCGAGGAGGGCCCCCGCAGCAGCGCGTCGGCGAGCCCGTTCAGATGCGCCTCGGTCTCGGGATAGGCGACCATCGGCCCGACGATCCCCGGCAGGCCCTCGGGAAGCTCGATGTGTGGCATGTTCACTCCCGCGGCGCGAAGCCTTCCTGGATCGTCCGGCTCGCTTGCCGCGGGGATTACTGTATCGAATTCCGCGCTGCCGGTCCTACGAGCCCGGGCACCCCGCCGAGGTGAACGCCGGCACCTGGTAGTCCAGGACCTTGCGGCGCGCGTTGCTGAAGTCGAGCGCGCCGGCCAGGTTGTTCGCGGCGGCGTCGCGGACGGAGAGCGCCGGCAGGCTCCAGCGCCACTGGATCATCTTCAGGATCGAGGTGTGATCGTAGATGTCGCGGGCCACCGCGCCGCGCGCCGAGAACGGCGAAACGATCAGGGTGGGGACCCGGAAACCGCGGAGCGAGAACGCCGAATCCACGTCCGGCGCGTCGTCGGGGCGGATGTGATCGAAGAATCCCCCCCACTCGTCGAACGTAATCACCAGCACCGTGCTCTTCCAGTTCGGGCTGGTCGTCACCGCGCGATAGGTCTGATAGAGCCAGGCTTCGCCGGCGCGGATGTCGCTCACCGGGTGGTCGTCGGCGGAGGTGCCGCTGCTCTCGCCCTTCAGCGGCGGGTCCACGAAGGACACCGCTGGAAGGTTGCCGGCCGCGCTGTCGAGCAGGAACTGATCGTAGCCCGCCGAGATCGAGGCGTACTTCACCCCCCAGAGGTCGAGGAACGACGTGTCGCTGTGGTAGTAGCGCCCCGAGACCCCCGCGTTCGCCAGCGAGTCCCAGATGGTCGGCAGGGTCGTGGGGCCCAGCGAGTCGTCCAGCCGGTCGGTGACCGCCGCGTGCTGATAGAGGCGGTTGGGATAGGTCGGGCCCATGATCGCCGCGAAATAGCGGCTGCACACCGTCCAGTCCGGCGCCGCGGCGCCGAGGAACGGCAGGTCGGCGCGGGTGTAGTAGCCGATGGTGTTCAGGCCGTTGGAGCCCGCACGCAGCCAGCCGTCGCAGAGGCCGTCGTTGTACTCCACCCGCGCGCCGTCGTAGGAGTGATCGGGATCGGGGTAGGCGCACCCCTGGAAGTCGGGCGCCAGGCGGAAGGTCTTGACGGGCCGGCCGTTCCTGTCCTTGTAGACCAGCCCGGCCTGCCGGCCGTCGGCCTGCTTCATCCAGCCGAGCATATGGTCGAAGGAGCGGTTCTCCATCATCGCCACGACGATGTGATCGATCCCGCTCTTCTCCGGCAGCGGCAGGCGCCGCCGCCCCCCGGCCGCCCATAACACCGAGGAACCCGACGTGGCGAGCGCGCCCAGCGCGGCGGCCGAGCCATAAAGGAACTGACGGCGATCGAGACGGTTGTCACTGTGCGATGGCATGACACCTCCTCCCCGGCTGGAGATTCACTCAGGACGCCCTGGCGAATGGAGCGAGAGGAGACGTCCCGAGCCGGCCGCGAGCCGAAGGCGCGGCCGGTGGGACGGAGGTGCAATCCATGTGCCTCGCTTGCTTGTCCGAGGTCCCATCGAGGGCGCCGAGGGGCCGGCGCCCTCACACAGAAGGTGCTTTCCGACAAGGAACAGGCCGTTCAAGCTGCGACCGGCGGCCTCGGCTGGCTCGTCGGTCCTTCAGGACTATGGGAAAAATTGGAGAACTCAAATTGTATGGGGACAGTGCCGCCGCCATTGGTCAATGGAACTTCCCGGATCACGTCGGTCAATGGAACGCGCCCGTTGAGAGCGAAGTCCCCGATCTCCTCCCCGGCATTGGAGACCCAGCCCAACAGACTGCTGTCCCCCGTTTGATTCGCCCGCTCGACATCGGGATCCGTGCGTGCCTCGCAGAGCTCGTGGTAAAACGTCGCCACAACGTTCTTCCAGGGCTCAGCGAACACGGGGATGCCGTTGCTCGTGCCGTCCGGCAGTATCTCTGAGAAGACGCCCACCGCGAAGTAGACGGTGTCCCCTCCCGCCTGCACCGACCCATGATAGCCGCCCAACCCGAGCGTCGAATCCGCCTTGTCCTCCTCTTCATCGGCGA
>DASWQX010001017.1:0-2353 GCA_036403495.1 Thermoanaerobaculia bacterium | reverse complement strand
CGAGGCCGAACGGCAGGCACAGCCCCGCGCCTCGGCCCGCGGGCGATTCGATCGCGCGAACCTCGGCGCGGAGCGCCGCCAGCCTCTCTTCGCGGGCAGGATCGGGGGGGATTCGACTCGGGTGCATATGTTCATACTATGTTCCACTTCGCTTCCGCGAGAGTCAAGCGGCCGCGATCCGGCGCCGCCGAGTCTGGCCGTTGCCGCGCCGACGCGCTAGAAGCCGGCCTCAGTGTCGACCAACGCGATCCAGGCGGCCGCCCCTGCGGCGCCGCAGCCCCGGCAGAAGAGCAGCTGGCAGCCGTTCAGGCTCGGCCAGCAGCCCTTCTTCGCCGACAAGAACCGCGCCTTCTGGATCCTCCAGTCGATCGGCTGGGCCGGCTATTTCCTGCTGCGCACCCTCTCCGGCATCGCCAACTCCATGGGGTGGAGTTACATCCTCCACACCGCGCTCCTCACCGCCACCGGCTATTCGATCACCCTCCTGATGGGCGCGATCTACCGGCGGCTGATCCGCATGCGGCCGGTCCTCACCTGGCCCTTGTCGATCGCCATCGTCCTGCTCGCCTCGGCGATCTTCTCCGCCATCGAAACCTGGAGCTACGCCACCTTCCTCAGCCCCGGCGCTCGGCCGGAGGGCGTGCAGTTCTTCGGCGCGATCGTCCTCACCTTATCGCTGCTCGTCGCCTGGTCGGCCCTCTATTATTCGATCAACTACTACCTCCTCCTCGAGGAGCAGAGCGACCGGCTGCTGCGGCTGGAGAGCCAGGCGAGCCATGCCCAGCTGGCCATGCTGCGCTACCAGCTCAACCCGCACTTCCTGTTCAACACCTTGAACTCCATCTCCACGCTGGTGCTTCTGAAGCAGACCGACCAGGCCAATGCGATGCTGTCGCGCCTCTCCTCGTTCCTGCGCTACACGCTCGTCAACGAACCGACCGCGCAGGTGACTCTGGCGCAGGAGGTCGAGACCCTGAAGCTCTATCTCGAGATCGAGAAGATGCGCTTCGAGGACCGCCTCCGCCCCAAATTCTATATCGAGGCCGCCGCCGCCGGCGCGCGGCTGCCCTCGCTCCTCCTCCAGCCGCTGGTCGAGAATGCGATCAAATATGCGGTGACTCCGCAGGAGGAGGGGGCCGACATCGCCGTCTCCGCCCGCCGCGCCGGCGACACGGTGGTGATCGAGGTCACCGACACCGGCCCGGGCTCGGACGACATCTGGGTGAAGGCGCAGCAATCGACAGGCGTCGGACTGGCGAACATACGGGACCGTCTGTCGCAAGCCTATGGCGCCGACCATCGTTTCGAGACGGTATCGAACAAGCAGGGGGGCTTTAACGTTACGATCGAAATTCCCTATCAGTCCGAAGTACCCGAGGAGCCGAAATGACCATTCGCACGATTCTCGTGGACGACGAGCCCTTGGCCATCCAGGGCCTCCGGCTCCGCCTCGAGAAGCATGACGATGTCGAGATCGTCGAGACCTGCTCGAACGGCCGCGAGGCGATCCGCGCGATCAAGACCAACAAGCCGGACCTCGTCTTCCTCGACATCCAGATGCCCGGCTTCGACGGCTTCTCGGTCATCCAGGGGCTGATGGAGGTGGAGCCGCCTTTGTTCGTCTTCGTGACCGCCTATTCCGACCACGCCATCCGCGCGTTCGAGGCGCAGGCGGTCGACTATCTGATGAAGCCGGTGGAGGAGGACCGCCTTGCCGACACCCTCGACCGCGTCCGCCAGCGGCTTCAGGAGAAGCGCAGCGCCGAGGAAGCGGGCAAATTGAAGGAAGTGCTCGCCGAGGTGGCGCCGGATGCGATGGACAATGTCGCGCCCAGCGACGACGCGCCGCTCTCCAACCGCTACGAGAAGCTCATCAACATCAAGGACCGCGGGCAGATCTTCCGGGTCGACGTGGATTCGATCGAGAAGATCGACGCCGCCGGCGATTACATGTGCATTTACACCGGCGACAACACGCTGATCCTGCGCGAGACGATGAAGGATCTCGAGAAGCGCCTCGACCCGCGCCGCTTCCAGCGCGTTCACCGCTCGTGCATCGTCAACCTCGACCAGGTGCGGCAGGTCAAACCCCACACCAACGGCGAATGCTTCCTGGTCCTGGAAAGCGGCAGCCAGGTGAAGGTGAGCCGCAGCTACCGGGACGTGGTCGCGCGCTTCGTGCACTGAGAGTCTCCCCTCCCGCGTGCGGGAGGGGCCGGGGGAGGGGATGTTTTGGCGAGGTCGGCGGGCATCAAACAGGCCCTCCCCTTGATCCCCTCCCGCAAACGGGAGGGGAAGTCATGTCCGCAGCCGATAGAGCCAGCGCCTTCGCCGCCCTCCACCGACCCGGCGA
>DASWQX010001016.1:0-7733 GCA_036403495.1 Thermoanaerobaculia bacterium | reverse complement strand
CGGCCATCGTCGACGCGGCCAGGGTGTTGAACTCCACCTGGCGCGGCGTGGCGCGGATGCCCACCTTCTTGAGCTGGCTCTGGATCATCACCGTGGCGTCGGCCCGGAGCTGGTTGCCGGTGTTGGTGAGCAGCTCGAAGGCGAAGGGCTTGCCCCCCTGGTCGAGCACGCCATCGCCGTCCGAGTCCTTCCATCCGTGAGCGGCGAGGATGCGGGCCGCCTCCTTCGGGTCGTAGGGCCACGGGTGGACCGCCGGGTCGTGGGCCCAGACCGTGGTCAGGATGGGGGAATCGGCGACCTTGCCGTAGGCGCCGAGGAGGGTGTCGACGATCTGCTTGCGGTCGATGGCGAGCGTCAGCACCCGCCGCACCTCGGGATCGCGGAAGAGCGGGCTCTCGTTGTTCCAGACGACGGCGACGTAGATGTTGAACCAGTAGGTGAGCAGCTCCAGCCGCGGCGAGGCCTTGACCCGCGGCGCGTCGGTGGGGGCGATCTGCGGCAGGAAGTCGATCTCGCCGCTCAGCAACTGGGTCAGGCCGCTCGCCTGGTTGCGGATCTGGCGCATCACCACGCGGTCGAGATAGGGGAGCCCCTTCTCGTAATACTTGTCGTTGCGCTGCAGGACGATCTGCTGCTGCGGCTGCCAGGAGGCGACGGTGAACGGGCCGTCCACCACCAGGTGCTGGCGGAACCAGTCGTTGTTCTGCCGCCACTGGGCGAAGGGGAGCGACTCCCAGGCGTGCTTGGGGAAGACCGGCCCCTCGTTGGCGTCGAGGAGCTGCTTGGCGTACACCCGCGAGAAGTGGAAGCGGACGGTGTGGGGATCGACCGCCTCGACGTCGTCGATCCAGTGTTTCGCGTCGGCGAGCTCCCAGGCGACGTCCGCGTTGCGCTGCGCAGCCCAAGTCCAGCGCACGTCCGCCGAGGTCACCGGCACGCCGTCGCTCCAGACCACGTCGTCACGCAGGTGGAAGGTCAGGATCTTGTGATCGGGCGACCAGTCGTACGACTTCGCGAGCTCCGGCTTGAAGCTGGCCGGGTGCTGCTGGAAGTCGGCCTGCTCCTCGACCAGGTGGAGGAACATGCGGAACAGCATCTCGTTGTTGATCTGGGTCGACGGCAGGATCAGGCTGTTGACCCCGCCCGGCTCGGCGGTCCAGCCGGTGACCACGGTGCCCCCGCGGTGCGGTCCCGTCGCGCCCGGGCCGGCGGCGCGCTCCGGGGTCTGCCGGCAGCCGGCGGCGAGCAGGGCGGCGGCCCCGGCGAGCGCCAGGGTCAGGATCCGGAATGAGGTTTTTCCGCGCATGGGAACGCCGTGATGGTACTCGACGGTGGGGGGAAAAAGAAGGGCTGCCGCGAGGAGCCCTCCCGGACCCCGGTGCTATCCTTGGGCCGGTATGAAACGGACCGGCATAAAACGGACCGGCATGAAACGGGTGGCACCCTCCTCCTCGTCGCGCAAGCTCCTGATCGCCTCGCTGGTTTTCGGGCTCTTCGTGCTCTGCGACATCACCCTCTTCGGCTGGCTGATCTTCCGCTCGCTCTCGCAGCGCGAGATCGACCGCGTGCTGCTGGAGACCAAGTCCGAGGCCGAGAAGCTGGCGCAGCAGATCGCCCGCCGCGCCGACCGCGAGGGGAAGAACCTCTATACCGCCGTGGCGGTCGAGCGGGAGACCCAGACCTACATCGACCAGGTGCTGCGCCAGCGCGAGCTGGTGCGGAGGGTCGAGATCCGCGACAGCAACGGCGTGCTCGTCTACGAGGGGCGCGGCGAGGCGCGGACGCAGATGGGGGGCGAGGGCGCGCCGCAATCGCCGCAAGTGCCGCCGCCGATCCTCACCTCCCCCGAGCTGCAGCAGCGCCTGGAGCCGGCGCCGCGGATCGAGAAGAAGGTGCGCGAGGCGGAGTCCTCCTTCGAGGTCCCCGACATCCAGGTGCCGATCGGCAACTACGGCCAGCTCGAGATTGGCATCAGCGCCGTCGAGCTCGGCCGGCGGATCGAGGTGCTGCGCACCGACTTGATCCGGCAGACGTCGGCGATCGGCATCATCTCCATGCTGCTGCTGATCTCCGCCTACGTCGTGGTCTGGCTCGTGCTCCGCCGCTCGCAGCGGCTGGAGGTGCAGGCGGCGGAGGCCGAGCGGCTCGCCTATCTCGGTACCCTCGCCTCGGGGCTCGCGCACGAGATCCGCAACCCGCTGAACTCGCTCAACCTCAACATGCAGATGCTGGAGGAGGAGATCGACGAGGGGGGCTCGGCCCCTACCGGCAAGCGGCTGCTGTCGATCACCCGCTCCGAGCTCAGCCGGCTGGAGCGGCTGGTCTCCGACTTCCTCGCCTACGCCAAGCCCCGCCCCTTGGAGCTGGAGGAGGTGCCGGCGGCGCGGCCGCTGGAGCGGATGCGGGAGCTGCTGGCCGGCGAGATCCAGAAGCGGCAGGTGCAGATCGAGTTCGACGACCGGAGCGGCGGAGCGCGCATCCGGATCGATCCCGCCCAGATGAGCCAGCTCCTCTTCAACCTGGCGCAGAACGCCTTCGCCGCCGCCGAGGAGGCGGGGCGCCGGCCGCTCCTCAAGCTGGCGGCCTACCGGCAGGGGCCGATGGTGGTCCTGGAGCTGGCCGACAACGGGATCGGCATGACGGCGGCGGAGCAGGCGAAGATCTTCGAGCTCTTCTATTCGACGCGCAAGGGGGGCACCGGCCTCGGCCTCGCCATCGCCGAGCGGATCGCCCGCACCCACGGCGGCCGGCTCGGCATCCGCAGCACCAAGGGGGTGGGCACCCGCGTCACCCTCGAGCTGCCGGCCGCCTCGCCCGAGCGCTTGATTCCGGACGACGAAAAGGGCGCCCCCCAGGGGCGCCCCGACAGCCGCGTCTCTCCGGTCGGCCTCGGCTGATTCTTCAGGAGGACATCTCCTCGATGTCCTCCGGCAGGGCGAACTGGTCGGGGTCCTCGTTGCCGCAGGACTGGCAGAGGACCTCGCTGATCCTGCCGTCCTCCCATTCGAAGACGTAGCAGGGGGTCTCGCACTCCAGGCAGACTAGGTACTCGGGGCTGGCCATGGTTTTCCTCCTCGGCTCGGGCGCGATTCCAGCCCCGCCGTGGCGGCGCGGAAGCGCTGCAGGGCCGCGTTCAGAGCGCCCGGGCGCTCCATGTGGATGGCGTGGCCGCAGTGCGGAACGATCTCCAGGCTGGCGCGGGGGAGGGCCGCGGTGATCGCCCGGCCGGTCTCGACCGTGAACAGGCCGTCCTGTTCGGCCCAGATCACCACCGCCGGCATCCGCAGGGTGGCGAGGTCGGCGTCGTCGAAGGTATCGGCCGCGGTGAGCCCGGCGAGCACGGTGCGCACCGCCCGCGAGGTGTAGGCCTTGAGGAAGGTGGGGCGGGAGATCGCCATCATCCAGGGAACCTCGACGAACAGGGCCTTGTAGAGGCGGTCGACCCCGGCGAGGTCGCGCACTTCCACCAGCGACCGGATCCGCTCCCAGTCCTGATGGCGGTAGCCGGCGATGTCGACCAGCGCCAGCCGGGCGACCCGCTCGGGGTGGGCGAGGGCCAGCCGCACCGCCATCCAGCCGCCCAGGCTGAGGCCGAGCACGGTGACCAGCCGCGCGCCCGCCTCGCGGTCGAGCAGCGCCTTCAGCACCTCGACCGCCGCCGGGATCCCCAGCCCGTCGCCGTCGCACCGGGTGCCGCCGAGGGCGGACAGCTCGGGCACCAGCAGGCGGCAGCTCCGGCGCAGCCGCCGCATCACCGGGCTCCAGGAGGCCGCGATCGACCCCAGCCCGTGGAGCACCAGCCAGGGCTCGCCGTCCGCGGGTCCGATCGAGTAGTAGACCAGCGATACCGGGCCGGCCTCCAGCACGTGGCGGCGGGCGCCGAGCAGGCGCAGGTACAGGGCGACGAGGTGGCGGGCGAGCCTCAGCAGCATGGGCGATTCCTATAGCAAGAAGGATACCCGCCGCGCCGGTCCGGACCCAAATCAATTGACCGGATAGCCCTCCTGTGGTAGGTTTCGCCGTCCACGTGTCCGCGGACGGCTGTCCGCGGGCGACCTTGGGGAGCATTCCTAATGTACGCAGTGATTCAGACCGGCGGTAAGCAATACCGCGTCGCCCCCGGCGACGTGATCGATGTCGAGCTCCTCGGCGACCACGCCGCAGGGGGCTCGCTCCGTTTCGACCAGGTGCTCATGGTCTCCGGCAGTGGCGACAACGGCGACAAGGGCCCCCAGCTCGGCAAGGCGCTCGAAGGCGCCGCCGTGACGGCGTCGCTGGTCGGCGAGGTGAAGGGCCCGAAGATCCGCGTCTTCAAGAAGAAGAAGCGGAGCACCTACCGGCGCACCACCGGCCACCGGCAGCACATGCACCGGGTCCGCATCGACGAGATCCAGTTGCCGTCCTCCCGCTAGGGTGGACTTGAAGAGAGAGGTAACCAGCTCATGGCACACAAAAAAGGACAGGGCTCGAGCCGCAACGGCCGCGATTCGAACTCTCAGCACCTCGGCGTCAAGGTCTTCGGCGGCGAGCGGGTCAACGGCGGCACGATCATCGTGCGCCAGCGCGGCACCAAGATCTTCCCCGGCGACAACGTCGGCCGCGGCAAGGACGACACCCTGTTCGCGAAGCTCGACGGCGTCGTGAAGTTCCAGGACCGGGGCCGGCGTGGCAAGTTCGTGCACATCGTCACCCCTTCCGAGACTCCGGCCGAGACCCCCGCGGCTTCCGCTGAGTAGCGTATTTCGAAATAATCCTGAGGAGCCGGACACTCCAGTCCGGCTCCGCCGCATCCTCTTCCTACCTTGATCTTCCTCGACGAAGCCAGGATCCACGTCCGGGCCGGACGTGGCGGCAACGGCTGCGTGGCCTTCCGCAGGGAGAAGTACGTCCCCCGCGGCGGCCCTTCCGGCGGCGACGGCGGCGACGGCGGCTCGGTCTACCTGACCGGCTACGCCAACCGCAACACCCTCTACCACCTGCGCTTCGCCTCGCTCTACCCGGCGCAGCGCGGCCGCCACGGCGAGGGCTCCAACTGCTCTGGCAAGGAAGGCGAGGACCTCGAGGTCCCGGTGCCGCTCGGCACGGTGGTCTACGACGAGGAGACCGGCGAGCTGCTGGGCGAGATCCTCCTCGACGGCCAGCGCCTGCGCGTCGCCGCCGGCGGCAAGGGGGGGCGCGGCAACGCCCGCTTCGCCACCGCCACCCACCAGGCGCCGCGGCGGGCCGACCCCGGCACCGACGGCGAGGAGCGCCATCTCCGCCTGGAGCTCAAGCTGCTCGCCGACGTCGGCGTCATCGGCCTGCCCAACGCCGGCAAGTCGACCCTGATCAGCGTCGTCTCGGCGGCGCGGCCGAAGATCGCCGACTACCCGTTCACCACCCTCGTCCCCCAGCTCGGCGTGGTCGCCGAGGGGCCGCTCTCGGAGCCCTTCGTGATCGCCGACCTCCCCGGCCTGATCGCCGGCGCGGCGCAGGGGGCCGGCCTCGGCATCCAGTTCCTCCGCCACGTCGAGCGCTGCCGCGTGCTGCTCCACCTGGTCGACCTCTCCAGCTTCGAGGGGAGCGCCGTCGAGGATCTCGTCACCGTCGAGCGCGAGCTGACGGCCTTCAACGCCGAGCTCATGGAGCGCCCGCGGCTGATCGTGGGGAGCAAGCTCGACGCGGCGGTCCCGGAGCGCCAGGAAGAGCTGCGCCGCGCGGCCGCCGAGCGCGGGCTGCCGTACCGCGAGATCAGCTCGGCCACGCGCGAGGGGATCCACGGCCTGATCGGCGACCTCGCCCAGCGCTTGCAGGCTCCCTCGGAACCGGTATGAAGGTCGGTCTCTTCGGCGGCAGCTTCGACCCGATCCACCGCGGCCACCTCGATCCCGTCCGCGCCGCGAAGCGCGACCTCGGTCTCGACCGCGTGATCTACCTGCCGACCGCGCACCCGCCCCACAAGCCGGGGCGCGCGCTGGCGCCGGCGCTGTCCCGTTACGCCATGGTGGAGCTGGCGCTGCTCGGCGAGGAGGGGCTCTACGCCTCCGCGCACGAGCTGACGCTCGACCGCCCCGCCTACACGATCGAGACGCTGGAGCACTTCCGCCGCCAGATGCCGGCGGCCGAGCTCTATCTGCTGATCGGCGGCGACTCGTTCGCCGACCTCCACCACTGGGTGCGCTTCCGGGAGATCCCCGAGGCGGCGCGGCTGGTAGTGCTGACCCGTCCCGGCTGGGACCTCGCCCAAGCCCAGCTCCACCCCGAGGTGGCCGCGCTGGCGTCGACCGGCCGGGCCCTGCTGCTCGCGCAGCCCCCCGTCGACGTCTCCTCGACCCGCCTGCGGGAATTGCTCGCCGCCGGCCTCCCCCTTCCAGAGGGGGCGGTCCCCGACTTGGTGGTACGATACCTGCACAAGTACGACCTGTACCGATGAATCCAGAACCCATCACACAAGCGAACGACACCCTGGAAAGAGTTCGTGAGGCCGTCGCCGCCGCCGACGATCGGAAGGCGGTGGAGCTCCAGGTGCTGCACCTGGGGAAAGTCACGGACTTCACCGAGTACTTCCTGATCTGCGGCGGCACCAACGAGCGCCAGGTGCAGGCGATCGCCGACGCCGTTCAGGAGAAGCTCCGGGAGCGCCGCGTGCGCCCCCTCCACGTCGAGGGCTACAACCGTGCCCAGTGGATCCTGATCGACTACGGCGATCTGGTGGTCCACGTCTTCCAGGAGGAGCCGCGGCGGCACTACGCGCTCGAACGGCTGTGGGGGGACGCGCCCGACGAGACCGCCGGATTCCGCGCGTGACCGCGGCCGCCTCCCCGCTCTCCCTTTCCCGTCTGCTGCAAGATTTCCCCGTGCTGGCGATGAACCTGCGCGGGGCCGAGCGCGCCGCCTCCACGGAGGCGCCGGTGCTGATCCTCGGCGAGCCGGGGAGCGGCCGCTCGACGCTCGCCCGTGCCCTCCACGGCGCCGGCCCGCGCGCCGCCGGACCGCTGATCGAGGTCGATCCGGGGGCGATTCCCAGCGCTCTGTTCGAGAGCGAGCTCTTCGGCTACCGCTCCGGCGCCTTCACCGGCGCCGCGCAGTCGAGCGCCGGCCGGGTGGCCTGGGCCGCGGGAGGCACGCTGGTCCTCGACCACGTCGAGGAGCTGCCGCTCCCCGCGCAGCCGAAGCTGCTGCGGCTGATCGCCGAGCGGCGCTACGCCCCCTTGAGCGGTCCGGAGGTGGCGGCCGACGTCCGCTTCATCGCCATCGGCTCCGAGGACCTCCCGCGGCGGGTCGCCCGCCAGACGTTCCGCCCCGATCTCTTCTACCGTCTGGAGGTCCTCGCCTTCCGCCTGCCGCCGCTGCGCGAGCGGCGCGCCGACCTCCCCGCCATCCTCGACCACCTCCTGGCCGACCTCGGAGAGCGCTTCGGCGTCCGCGATCCCACGCTTTCGGCCCGCGCCCGCGCCTGGATGCTGACGCACCCCTGGCCGGGCAACCTCCGGCAGCTCCGCAACACCCTGGAGCGCGCCCTCATCCTGATCGAGCCGGGCGGCACGATCGATCCGCCGCCGCCCGAAGGGGTGCTCGAAACCCGCCCTCGGCCGCTCGCCGAGGTGGAGCAGGAGCAGATCCGGAACGCCCTCGCCTTCACCCGCGGCCATCAGGGGCGGGCGGCGGAGCTCCTCGGCATCAGCCGGAAGGCGCTGTGGGAGAAGCGGCGGCGGTTTGGGATACCCTGATTTTAGATTTTGGATTTTGGATTG
>DASWQX010001015.1:0-4916 GCA_036403495.1 Thermoanaerobaculia bacterium | reverse complement strand
TAGGACCAGGCGAGCTCGGTCAGATCCTGGTGGATACGCCCGGCGGCGTGCGCCTCGAGGAGCGCCGCGACCACCGGCCGGCTCGCCTCCATGCAGCGCTCGGCGATCCGCCAGGGCTCCTCGCCCCCCCAGAGCTGCTCGGGGTGCCGGCTCTGCTCGCCGGTGAAGAGGTCCTGAAGCCCCGGCTTCAGCTCCTGGTAGCGCTTCTCGATGGTCTCCAGCTCGGCCTCCTTCCAGGTCCCCATCTCGCCGGTCCAGCGGAAGCCGGTTGCATAGAAGGCGAGCCGCTGCGCGCGGTCGAAGCCGAGGAGGTCGAGCAGACGCTCGGTCATCAGCAGCGACCACTCGCGGCGAGTCTTGGCCAGCAGCCCCTGCCGCTCGGCCGCCATCAGATCGAGGACGGCCAGCGAGTCGTGCAGGAAGAGCTTCTCGGCCAGGGCCATCCCCTCCTCGCCGCCATAGCGCTCGATCTCGCGGTCGTACTCCGCGAGCTCGATCCGCTCGACCGCTCCCGAGGCCTGGAGCGGTGCCAGGTCGCGCTCGACCCGCTCGCGCACCGGCCCGGCGATCCAGTCAGAACGGCCGAGCACGCGGAAACGCACCTGCCAGGACGGCACGTTGTAGCGCGCGAAGAAGAGGGAGTGGAGCTCGGGCGCTCCCCGCAAGTCGGCCGCGATCGGCGTCACGAAGTCGGCGAGGATCCGCTCGTGCTGCTCGCGCGGCGCGTAGAGCAGCGTGAAGAGGCAGAGCTGGTCTTCCAAGGTTGCGCCTCCGGAAAGGGCGACCGGATCGGGCCGGCGTAAAAGCGCGCCGGCCCGGGGGGCGCCAGGCTAGCTGGTCGTCTTGGCCGTGAACAGGCTGCCGGTCGTGGTGATCGAGATCGGACAGGTGCACTTGTTGCTGGTCGTCGACGAGCCGCAACCAGGGTTGCACCAGGTCTCGATCTCCTGGACTTCGAGGGACAGGGCCTGCGGCTTCGTGTCTTGCTTCTGATCCATAGAGTCTCCTTTCGAAGAGAGGGGCGCTCGCCCCTACCTCGGCAAGTGCCCCGCGGCGTCCCGATCGGGACGTCTCATCGAAGGTTTTGCATAAGTGGTGCCGCTCCGCCGGGGCCGCCCGTCCCCTTCTCCACCGCGATGCCGAACGGGGCCGACTTCCTCCCGGTCTCGTCGTAGAGGAAGGAGAGACGCCCCCGCAGCTCGGGCGGCAGCCGCTTGAGCTGCTCCATGCGGATCAGGATCGGCGCGTCGGGATGACCTGCCAGCCAGGCCTGGACGTCCTCGGGGGTGGACAGGCGATGAGTCAGCCGTCCCAGCTTGAATTGGATGATCCCGAAGATCGCCTCGTTGGAGACCACCGGCGGCAGGTAGGCCGGCACCGGCTGCCGGCCGGGGATGCGGGCGGCGATCGCCGCCATCAGCTCGTCCGGCCGCTTGATGGGATCGAAGAGCGCCTCGGTTCCCGTCCCCAGGCCGAGGGTGACGAGGAGCCAGACGGCGACCACCCAGATCACTGATGGGGCTGTCCGCCAGCGGCGCGCCAGCCCCGCCACAATTCCGGCGCCGAGGGCGAGGGCGCAGAGCGCGAAGCCACTCAGGAAGACTGTAGAGACCGTGTTCCGCACCGGCACGGCGGCCTTGGGGACGTGCGGAGCCCAGGCCAGCCAAGCGGTCGCCACGCCCAGGAGGAGGACGAGGAACGCGGCGAAAACGCCGAGGGCGAGGAGCGTCCGGCGGTCCCGCCGCTCGATCGCTTCCCCAGCCCCCACGCCGTCGAGCCAGGCCCCCATGCAGACCGCGAAGGCCGGCAGCAGCGGCAGGAGATAGACCTCCCGCTTGCTGCTCGGCACGGTGAGCATCAGCAGGCCGAGCGCCGCCGTAGTCAGCAGGAGCCGCCGACCGTCGCTCCCCGGCGTCCCGCGGCGGAAGGAGGCGGAGCGCGCCATCGCCGGCAGGGCCAAAGTCCAGGGGAGGAGCCAGGGGATCGCGATCGCCAGGTAGAACCAGACCGGCTGGGTGTGGCCGTAACGGGCGCTGGCGTCGGTGTGGACGAAGCGCCCCACGGTGTTGTTGACCAGGCACTCCTGAAGGCCGCTCCAGCCGGCGGCCCGCTGGAGCGCCACCGCCCAGGGGACCACCAGGAGGGCGAAGAGCGGCAATCCCAGGGCGGCCAGCGGGAGCAATTCGCGGAAGGCCCGGCCGCGCCGGGTGGCCAGCAGGTAGAGCACCGGCGGCCCCGCGCCGAGGCCGACCGCCACGACCCCCTTGCAGAGGAAGGCGAGCGGCAGGGCGACGGCGATCAGCAGCCGCGCCCACCGCATCTCCTTCCCTGAGCGGGCCTCGGCCAGGAGCATGAAGCCGAGGTGGACCAGGGCGACGAAGAACATCAGCGCCGGATCGACCGTCACCCGGGTGGCGTTCTGGAGGAAGAGCATGGTGGTGGCGAGGACGCAGACCGCCAGCAGCCCCTGGCGCGCCCCGCCCAGCCGGCGCCCGGCGGCCCAGACGGCGAGCAGCGTGAGGATCGCGAACAGCGCGGAGGGCGCGCGCGCCGCCACGTCGGTGTCGCCGAGCAGCCTGAGCCCAGCGGCCAGCGTCCACCAGTAGAGCGGCGGCTTCTCCAGGAAGGGCTGGCCATTGAGCCGCGGCACGATCCAGTCGCCGCTGTCGGCCATCGTCCGCCCCACCCCGGCGCCCAGCGGCTCGTCCGGGCTCCACAGGCCGTGCGAGAACAGAGGCGCCCCGCAGAGCACCACCGCGATCAGCAGGGCGGCGAGGAAGGAGCCGCGGTCTTCGGACATGGCGCGGACGTTAGCATGGGGGCCCCCTCTTGGCCCGCTCCTCCACTTCCTATACGCTCCTCCTGCATGCCTTTCCTCTGCCGTCACAAGCTCCCTGGCAACGCCCACTTCTGCGCTTCCGAGCACCCGTCCGACGCGCCCTGCGGCGCCTTCGAGTACGCCCGCGTCGAGCGGCCGGAGGACCTCCCCCCGGCCGATCCGCGGATCGTCGACATCGCGGTGCTCGACATGAACCACGGCTGGCCGAACCTCGGCCACGACTGCATCGTCCACGCCCTGCTCGACGACGCCTGCGAGCTGCTGCCGATCGCCGAGGAGACCGGCGTGCGCGTCCGCGCCATCTCCTTCGACGTCCGCCGCTCCGGCATGGTCCCCGAGCCCCCCGGCGGCCGCTTCGCCCTCTACGTCGGCACCGGCGGCCCCGGCCACATCGACCCCTACGCCAACGACGGCGTGTCCGGGGAGAGCCAGGGGATCCGCGAGAACCCGTCCTGGCAGGCGCCGCTCTTCCGGGTCTTCGATTCCATCGTCGCCGACGAGGATGCCGCGCTGCTCGCCGTCTGCCATACCTTCGGCGTGATGTGCCACTGGTCGGGGCTGGCGCACCCGGTCCTCCGCGGCGCCGAAAAGGGGGGCAAGAGCACCGGCGTGCTGGAGAACATCCTCGATCCCGCGGCCTGGCACCACCCCTGGTTCCACCGCTTCGGCGACGACCTCGGCGCCGGCGGCCGGCTGCGGGTGATGGACAACCGCCTCTTCGACCTCCTGCCGAGCGACGGTGCCCTCCCCACCGGCACCTCGGCGATCGGCTGGGAGACGCTGGGCGTCGGCGGTCCGGCCGGCGACGCGGTCACCATGATCGAGTTCGCCCGCGACGGCGGTGGCCTGATGCCGCGCGTCTTCGGCGTCAACCACCACCCGGAGATCATCGTCAACCGCGCCGGCCAGGCCGCCATCCTGGAGCAGAAGGTCGAGCGCGGCGAGGTCACGGAGCAGTGGGCGGCGGAACGGCGCGAGATCCTCAACCGCGGCGACCGCGGCGATCGGGATGAAGCCGCCGAGCGCCTGCTCCAGCTCACCTCCGACTACACGCTGCTCCGCCCCCTCCGCTTCCACCTCCAGCGCCAGGTACGCCTCCGCGCCGAATCGCTCGGCTTCGCCGTCGATCTCGACGAGAACCGCATCGCGCTGGGCCCGACGATCCCGAGCGCGGCGTCGCGGCTGCCGATTCTCCAGACCCGCTGAGGCGCCTTGAGGGAAGACCCCACGTGATCCCGCAACCCCCCTTCCCGAGCGATCTCTCGCCCGAGGCCGAGCTCGCCGAGTTCCGGCGCCTCCAGCCGCTCCTGCTCGACGTCTGGAACGCCCTCACCATGCAGGACGAGGCGTCCCACACCTCGGTGGTCGTGCCCTCGATGACCCTCGACCAGAGCGAGCTGCGCAAGCTCGCCGGCGCCAGCTTCTACGAGGAGCGCCTGCTCTTCCTCCTGATCCGCCTGCGCAATCCGCGGGCGCGGGTGGTCTACGTCACCTCGCAGCCGGTGCACCCGATGATCCTGGACTACTACTTCCAGCTCCTCGCCGGCATCCCGGCCAGCCACGCCCGGGCGCGCCTGACGCTGCTCTGCGCCTACGACGCCTCGCCGCGTTCGCTCACCCAGAAAATCCTCGAGCGACCGCGGCTGATCGAGCGCATCCGCGAGGGGATCCAGGACCGCTCGCGCTCCTATCTCACCGTCTTCAACTCGACCCCCCTGGAGCGCAAGCTCGCCGTGCTCCTCGGCATCCCGCTCAACGGCGTCGACCCCGACCTCTATCACCTCGGCACCAAGTCGGGCAGCCGCAAGGTGTTCCGCGAGGCCGGCGTCGAGTTGCCCGAGGGCTTCGAGGATCTGACCGGCGAAGGCGACGTCGAGGACGCGCTCGTCGAACTCGCACGGCGCCGGCCCGGCCTGCGCAAGGCCGTCGTCAAGTTGAACGACAGCTTCTCGGGGGAGGGGAACGCCCTCTTCCGTTATCCGGAGATCCTGAGCCGGGAACGCATCCGGGAGGCGCTGCGCCGCATCGAGTACTCGGTCCCGGACGAGACGTTCGAGGCCTATTGCGACAAATTCAG
>DASWQX010001014.1:0-2425 GCA_036403495.1 Thermoanaerobaculia bacterium | reverse complement strand
CGGCGCGATGGCGTCGAGCAGGAGCACCACGCAGCCGGCGGCGCTCAGCAGGATCTCGGGGAGCAGAACCATCCAGTCCGAGCGGTTCATCGGCCGGCCTCCATCGTCGTGCTCGTAGGAACGGCCGTCCGCAACGCCGGCTGCGCCACCACCGGTTCGGCGAGCCTCCCGCGGTAGTCGGAGAGCACTCCTTCGAGCGCCTTGCGGCTCGGTTGCAGGAAGGAGTCGGGGGCCACGCCGATCCAGAGCATCAGGATGCAGAGGGGGATCAGCGCCGCCAGCTCACGGCCCGAGAGGTCGACCAGCTTCCGGTTCTCGTCCTTGGTGATCGGCCCCCAGATCGTGAGCTGGATCATCTTCAGCAGGTAGAGCGCGGCGAGGATGACGCCCGAGGTGGCGACCGCGACCGGGATCCAGCCGAGGGTGCGGAAGCTGCCGATCAGGATCATGAACTCGCCCACGAAGCCGTTGAGGCCGGGCAGACCGACAGACGCCAGGCTCGCGAAGACCAGGAAGAAGGCGAACACCGGCACCACCTTGGCAAGGCCGCCGAACTCGTCGAACTTCTTGGTGTGCCGCCGGTCGTAGAGCATGCCGACGAGCAGGAAGAGGGCGCCGGTCGACAGGCCATGGTTGACCATCTGGAGGAGCGAGCCCTGCCAAGCCACGATGTCGACGGCGAGCAGGCCCAGCATGACGAAGCCGAGGTGGGCGATCGAGGAGTAGGCCACCAGCTTCTTCATGTCCGTCTGCACCCAGGCCACCAGGGCGCCGTAGACGATGCCGATGATCGCCAGCGTCACCAGCAGCGGCTGGGCCGCCCGGCTGGCGTGCGGGAAGAGCGGCAGGGCGAAGCGGAGGAAGCCGTAGGTGCCGAGCTTGAGCAGGATGCCGGCGAGGATCACCGAGCCCCCCGTGGGCGCCTCGACGTGGGCGTCCGGCAGCCAGGTGTGGACCGGGAACATCGGCACCTTGATGGCGAAGGTCAGCGCGAAGGCGGCGAACAGCCAGATTTGCTGGTGGAGCGGCAGGTCGAGGCGGAGCAGGTCGGTATAGGCGAAGCTCCAGGCGCCGCCGTTGAGGTCCTTGAAGGTGAAGGCCAGCCAGAGGATGGCGATCAGCATCAGCAGGCTTCCCGCCATCGTGAACAGGAAGAACTTGACCGCCGCATAGATCCGCCGTTCGCCCCCCCAGATGCCGATCAGCAGGTACATCGGGATCAGCATGACCTCCCAGAAGACGTAGAACACGAAGAGGTCGTAGGCCAGCAAGGTGCCGAGCACGCCGGTGGTGAGCAGCAGCATGGCGGCGCCGAACGCCGCCCAGTGCTTCTCGATCCCCCGCCAGGAGCCGAGGATCACGATCGGAAGCAGCAGGATGCCGAGCAGCACCAGCGGCATCGAGATGCCGTCGATCGCCAGGTCGTAGCGGATGCCGTAGCTCGAAATCCAGGGGAGCACGGTGTCGTGGATCAACGGGAAGCCGCCGTCCGCGCCGAGATGGCTGAACAGGTAGAGCGCCCCGAAGACGACCTCGATCAGGGAGGCGGCCAGCACGTAGATCTTCACCGCCCGGTTTTGCGCCCGCGCGAGGAAGAACAGGGGCAGGGCCGCGATCGTCGGGAAGAAGACCAGACGGGTCAGCGTGTTGCCGACGAGCAGTCCAAGAAAGGTTTCCATATCTCCGATCCGGTCACCTGAAGGCGATCCACCAGAACAGCAGGATCACGCCGAGGAAGAAGTAGAGGGCATAGTTGCGCACGTTGCCGGTGGTCGAGAAGCGCCCGACGTCGCCGGACAGCTCGGTCAGGAACGCCCCGGCGTTGATCGCCCCGTCGATGACGAAGGTGTCGACCACCTTCCAGCAGAAGCGGGAGAGCGCGGCGAGCGGCCGGACGATCATCGCGTCGTAGATCTCGTCCACGTACCACTTGTTGACCAGCAGGCGGTGGAGCGTCGGGAAACGCTCGGCCCAGACGCGCCCTTTGGCGAGACCATTCTCCCCGCCGTAGGTCTGCCATGCGTAGTAGATGCCGAACAGCGCCACCAGGGTGGTGACCAGGATCAGAGCCAGCTCCGTGCCGGTGCCCATCTCGTGCTCGGCCGCCGCGAGGCCGGCGGGGTGCGCGATTCCCGGCTCCAGCCACTCGCGGAGCTTGTCGAGGTCGAAGCCGAGGGAGAGCACCTTCGGCACCCCGACGTAGCCGGCGAACACGGCGCCGATGGCGAGGATCCAGAGCGGGATGGTCATCGACGGCGGCGACTCGTGCAGGTGGTGCTCCTGCTCGTGGGTGCCGCGGAAATGTCCGAAGAAGGTCAGGTAGACCGAACGGAACATGTAGAAGGCGGTGAGGCCGGCGGTGATCAGGCCGACCGCCCAGAGCACCCAGTGGCCGCTGCCGGCGGCGGCGCCCAGGATCGCGTCC
>DASWQX010001013.1:0-4139 GCA_036403495.1 Thermoanaerobaculia bacterium | reverse complement strand
AGGAGGGTGAGGTGGCCGAGCAGGCGCTCGCGGCTGCACCGGCAGTGGTAGCGCAGGGGGCGGACCTCCTTGACCTCGCGGTCGAGCCCGGCAAGGACCTGCCCGACGACGTGCTCGGCGCCCCCCTCCTCGATCAGGTGGCTGACGCCGCGGATGCCGGCGATGTTGCTCTCGAGCCGGGCGATCGTCTCCTCCGGCGCGCCCGGCATGACCTCGACCACCATGCCGCCCGCCGCCACGACGCCGCTCGGCTTGCCGAGGACGCCCAGCAGCACGGCGGATTTCCGCTGCTCGCTCTGCGACAGATAGTAGGCGACGTCCTCGCCGATCTCGCCGCTCACCAGCTCGACCTGGGTCTGGTAGCTGTTGCCACGCTCGTATTCGCGCAGCACGCGGAGGACCCCCTTCCCCACCGCCCGGCCGACCCCCAGCTTGCCTCCCGGCCAGTCGGGGACCTGCACCCGGCCGTCCCCCACCATGCCGCGGAGGTTCCCTTCGTCGTCCGCCTCGGCCAGCACGCGCCGGATCGGCCCGTCGCCACGGACCTCCAGCATCAGCCGGCTCGGGCTCTTGGTGGAGAGGCGCTGCAGCAGGGCGGCGCCGGCGAGGCAGCGGCCGAGCGCGGCGGCCGGAACGGGCCAGAGGTCGAAGCGGTCGCGCACCCCTTTCAGCACTTCGGTGATATCGGCGACCGCCCAGCGGAACGCGCCGTCGCCGGCCATCCCCAGCTCGAGCGTCCCCTGAGCGGTGATCGGTGTGTCGTTCAAGTCAGAGCCTTCCTAGGATTCGAGAGCGCCTGCCGCCGCCAGCGCCGCGCGGTAGACGTCGCGCCAGGGTGCCCCGCTCGCCAGCGCCAGCCGGCGGCAATCCTCGAATTCGGGCGCCGCCGCCAGCGGCCGGCCGTCGAGGCGGGCGCGCTTGATCCTCACGGCTCCAAACGCGGTCGCGACTTCGAGAATTTCTCGCTCCGCCTCGAAGCGCAGGGCCGCGTGGTAGCGGCAGCCGAGGGAGCCGGACTCGGCGAGCAGGAGCCCCGCCAGCTCGTCCAACTGCGGCCGGCGGCAGAGCAGGGTCACCAGGGTGCCCGGCCGGCTCTTCTTCATCTGGACGGGGATGAAGTAGACGTCGAGCGCGCCGGCCTCGAGCAGCCGCTCCATCAGGAACCCGAAACCCTCCCCCGGCAGGTCGTCGATCTCCGCCTCGACGACCATCACCTCGGCGCGCGTCTCGGCGGCTCCCGATCGTCCCCGCAGCAGGCGCAGGGTGTTGGGATGGGTCGGCAGGTCCTTCTTCCCCAGGCCGTAGCCGACCCCCTCAAGCACCATCGCGGGGAGCTCGACGAACTCGTCGACCAGCTCGGCCAGGAGGACGGCGCCGGTCGGCGTGGTCAGCTCGCCGCCGGGGCCACCGAAGACGGGGACGCCGCGCAGCAGCTCGGCGGTGGCCGGCGCGGGGATCGCCACCTCCCCGTGCGCCATCTTCACCCGGCCGCTCCCCAGGTTGACGGGACCGCAGGTGAGCCGCTCCGGCGCCAGCAGCTCGATCGCGGCGGCGGCTCCCACCAGGTCGACGATCGAGTCGATCGCCCCGACCTCGTGGAAGTGAACCCGCTCGATCGGCATCCCGTGCGCCTTGGCCTCCGCCTCGCCCAGCCGCTGGAAGAGCCGCAGCGCCCGCTCCTTGACGGCCGCAGCGAGGGCGCTCCCCTCGATCAGCGCGCGGATCTCGGCCAGACCGCGAGTCGGGCCGTGGTGGTGGTGTCCGTGTTCATGTCCGTGATCGTGTCCGTGGTGGTATCCGTGATCCTGTCCGTGATCGTGCTCCTCCGGGTCCGGCCCCTCGACTGGCCGGCCGTGCTCGAGGACGCGGAAGCGGGTCCCCACGAAGCCGCCACGCGAGGCTTTGCGGCTCTCGACCGCTATGCCGGCGAGGCCGAGTCGGGCCACGACATCGGCGAGGACCTCGACCGGCAGGCCGAGGTCGAGGCAGGCGCCGAGGAACATGTCGCCGGCGATGCCGCTGCTGCAATCCAGGTGATAGTGAGCCATGGCGGGGCCAAGGCTACCACGCGCATTTTTCCTTCAGCGACACCCAGCGCCCCCGGTGGCCGAGGACGACATGATCGGCCAGCCGGACGCCGACGATCTCCGCCGCCTCCGCCAGCCGCCGGGTGAACAGGAGGTCCTCGGCGCTCGGCGCGGGGTCGCCGCTGGGGTGGGTGTGGAAGAGGTAGACCGCCGCCGCGCCCCGCTGCAGGCACTCGCGGAGGATCTCCCGCGGCTCGACCGCGATGCGCGAGAGGGTGCCGCGGAACATCTCGCGCTCGCCGAGCAGGCGGCTGCGGGCGTCGAGGAAGAGCGCTCCCATCACCTCCTGGTCGCAGGTGTGGTAGCGGAGCGCCAGGTAGCGCGCCACATCCGCGGGGCGGGTGAGCGGCTCGCCGTCGAGCAGTTGCTCGCGGGCGAGGCGGCGGCCGACCTCGACCGCCGCGAGGAGTGTGGCAGCCTTGGCGGGCCCCAGGCCGGAGCGCCGGAGGGAATGGGGGGTGGCGGTGAGCAGGCCGGCGAGGCCGCCGTTCTCGCGCAGGACGTCCATCGCCATCTGGAGCACCGAGACGCCGGCCCGACCCGTGCGCAGCAGCAGGGCGAGCAGCTCGGAGTCGGAGAGCGAGCTTCCGCCCTGCCGGAGCAGCCGCTCGCGCGGGCGTTCCCCCGCGGGGAGCTCGCGGATCATGGGAGGGGCCATCGGCTCCTTTCGATCGCCTCGACCAGCGCCGGCAGCGCCTCTCCCGCCGGAGCGGCGAGGCGCAGGTCCATGACGCTCGAGAAGGGGGTGGGCTCCGGATTGACCTCGATCATGCAGGCGCCCGCCTGGGACGACAGCTCGATCAGGTTGGCCGCCGGGTAGACCGTGGACGAGGTGCCGACGGAGATGAACAGGTCGCAGAACGTCGCCTCCTCGTAGGCGAGGACGAGCACCTCCTCGGGGAGCGCCTCGCCGAACCAGACCACGGCGGGGCGGAACCTGCCGCCGCAAGAGCAGAGGGGGGGCGCCGCGGAGGATTCGGCGATCGCCTCCCCCATGTCGCGGCGGCCGCCGCAGCGCTCGCAGACGGCGCGGTTGATCGTGCCGTGCAGCTCGAGGAGGTTGTGACTGCCCGCCCGCTGGTGGAGACCGTCGACGTTCTGCGTCACCACCCAGGCCGACGGGAAGAGGGTCTCCAGGCGCGCGATCGCGAGGTGAGCGGGGTTCGGCGAGGCCGCCGCGGCCTGGCGGTAGCGCCAGGCGTACCAGCTCCAGACCCTCACCGGATCGGCCCGGAACGCCTCCGGAGTGGCGAGGTCCTCGGGGCGCATCTGCTGCCAGAGGCCGCCGGCGCCGCGGAAGGTGTCGAGTCCGCTCTCGCGCGACACTCCGGCGCCGGAGAAGACCACCACGCGCTCCGCGGTCCGCACCCGATCGCGGACCGGCTCGAAAAGCTCCAACGGGCTCAATCCCCCTCCTTCGCTCGTTGACACTGCGTGAACCATGCTGCTACAAACGCCGCCGTCCCGGACCGTCCTCCTTCAGACCGACAGGAATCTCCCGATGCCCTATCTGCCCAACAACTTCGGCCTCCTCGAGCCGGCGGCGAGCGACTACGAGACGAGCCGCGTCGCCGTCCTCCCCGTCCCCTTCGAGCGCACGACATCGTATGGCAAGGGGACCACCTCGGGGCCCGCCGCCATCCTCCGCGCCTCCCAGGCCATGGAGCTCTACGACGAGGAGCTGGAGGCCGAGCCCTACGTCCAGGGGATCGCGACGCTGCCGCCGTTCCTCCCGGAAGCGTTCGACATGAGCGAGGGTCTGGCGGAGCTCCAGGCGGCCTGCAAGGCCCACATGGAGCGCGGCAAATTCCTCGTGACCCTCGGGGGCGAGCACAGCTTAACGCAAGCGCCGGTCAAGGCGGCGCGCGAAGCCTTCGGCGAGATCGGGGTGGTGCAGTTCGATGCCCACGCCGACCTGCGGGAGGAGTTCGAAGGCACGCCTTTCAGCCACGCCAGCGTCATGAAGCGGATCGTGGACGCCGGGATCCCGACTCTGCCGGTGGGCATTCGCTCCCTCTCGGCACCCGAGGCCCGGCTCATCCGCGAGCGCGG
>DASWQX010001012.1:0-6980 GCA_036403495.1 Thermoanaerobaculia bacterium | reverse complement strand
GTCGAACAGGTCGCCTCCCGCGCGGAGGCGTGGATTGAAACTCCATTGAAAGGATCGTCCCGATGATCCGCTCTCGTCGCCTCCCGCGCGGAGGCGTGGATTGAAACAGCGAGGAGGAGATCGAAGCATTGGTGTCTCTCGTCGCCTCCCGCGCGGAGGCGTGGATTGAAACTCTCTGGGTTGGAAGCGGCAGGGTACGCCGCGTGTGTCGCCTCCCGCGCGGAGGCGTGGATTGAAACGGCAAGACATCGCCGAGGGTGAGGAGGCCATGCTGGTCGCCTCCCGCGCGGAGGCGTGGATTGAAACTGGTCTGGTGGCGGCTGGCAGAATCAGCTCAAGTCGCCTCCTGCGCGGAGGCGTGGATTGAAACTGGAACCAGCAGCTCCAGAGCATCAAGCAGCTCCGCGTCGCCTCCCGCGCGGAGGCGTGGATTGAAACCCGCTCGGCCGCCCAGCTCTCGACATGCGCCACCGGTCGCCTCCCGCGCAGAGGCGTGGATTGAAACCCGTCCTCGGGCACGGCCGACCGCCGACCGTCGTCGCCTCCCGCGCGGAGGCGTGGATTGAAACCTGAAGCTCGGCTCGCGCGTCCTCAAGACGCGCCACGGACACTTCCCCCACCGGGTGCGCCGTAAGGCGGACATTTCGTCTCTTGAAAGACCAGCCTCCACGAGGAAGGACCGCCGGCTCGCTCTCGCCTTCCGCTCGCACCTATGGGAGTAGGATCGCAACCCATAGGAGCTTGAAATGAAGAGAAACGCCTTGAGACTGTTCCTGCTGGTGTCGGCCGTCGTCGTCGGACTGGGGGGCCTGAGCCCGAAGCCGGCGAGCGCGGCTTTCGGAGTCTGCAACTACTACTGTCTGGACCCGGAGCTGACCTGCTGCATCACCTGCCATTGGATGGGCGGCTCCTGCGTGTGCCCGGAGTTCTGCACGTTTGAGTGAAGGCCCCGCCGAGGGCGGCCCAGAGGTCGCCCTCGGCTGCCGACACCGCGTCGGGACCACGAACCGGTTCAGCCCGGCGGCCTCTCCTTCGTTGCGGTAAGCGCGCCGGTGAAGACGCTTTTCGGCAGCTTCACGTGGACGCCGACGTTCGGCTTGTCGACGAGTTGCGTCACCGCGACGTTGCCGGCGATGCTGACGAGCTGGTAGGCCTGGTGCTTGGATATCTTCATCGTCGCGGCCACGAAATCGATCATCTCCTGGATCGCGATTTTCGTGGCGACGGTGAGGTCCGGATCGGTCGCCATGCTGATGTAATCGGTCGCCGTCTCGGCGCGGGGCCAGGTGAGCTTCATATCCTTGCGAACGGTGAGCTGGAGGCGGCCGCGCAGCGACGTCTCGATCGCCGTCTGATCGACCTCGCCGTCGCCTTGTGCGGCGTGACCGTCGCCGATCTCGAACAGCGCGCCCGGCGCGAAGATCGGAATGAACAGAGTCGAGCCGACGCCGAGCTCCCGGTTGTCGAGATTGCCCGCGTGCCGTCCCGGCGGATTGCTGCTGACCCGGCCGAGCTCCGGCGCCGGCGCGACGCCCAGGCTGCCGAAGAACGGATGGAGCGGGATCACGATGCCGGGAGCGAAGTCGGCTGTCCTCGTCTTCGCGTGGATGGGAAGGATGCGCGAGACGGCCCCCGGTTCGCAGTTCTGCGGCAGGAATCCGCTGCAACCGTTGTAGCCATAATCGATCGGAAACTCGATCGCCAGAATCTTCACCTCCAGCACGTCCCCGGGCTCCGCGCCCTCGACGTACACCGGGCCGGTGAGGATGTGCCCGCCCGGTCCGTGCCGCTCGCCGGTGACCTCCGCGACGATCGCTTTCAGCGAGCTCTGGATCCTGTCGTCGGCGACCCCGGCCTTCTGAAGTCCGGCGGGGCTGTTGGTCAGCAGCGTATCGACGTCGAGGATGTCGCCCGAAGCGATGCGCAGCACGGGTTTCGCCTCGGACCAGTAGTAGCCGTAGGCGACCGTGGAAGGCGTCGCTTCGAGGCGGTGGACCTTCGGGCCCTCGGCGTGGACGGCGGTCGCGAGGGCGAGGATCGAGGCTATGATCAGGGCAGCGGCACGGGTTTGCATGATGGCGGAGACTTTAGCACCCGTGCAGCGCTAGAGGGCTTCCCGATCAGCCTCTTCGGTCTCGAGCGCCTTCTTGCGAACGACAATCGTGCCGGCCAGCCGGTCCCCCAGACGTTGCTTCCGCTTCGAGAAAGCTACTGCGATTCCGCCGGGAAGCATCCCGAGGAGGATGGGGTTGACCTCTACGATTCGGAGCAGCGTTCTGCTTCCCGCCTCGGGCCAGCCCACGGCGCCACCGTCCAGGCAGACGATCGTCAAGCCGAACAGCCACTTCCCGAGCGTGGTGTGCCAAGTGGCTTCCTGAACCAGGAAATACCCAAGATAAGCGAAGATGGCGAATTCCCAACGGATCCAGGGAGACTCGATCCCTGGCAGCTTGGAGGCGATCAGGAGACAGAGCAAGGTGGCGAAGATGTTGTCCACACTCGCTGCGAAAAGTCTCAACTTGGTCGCGTCGCCGTTCAGCTCGGTCATGGTCGTCCTTAGTATACCTGAAGTGCGGCGACTGCTGAGGGAGGGTCCCGCTCAGGAAGAGTGACTAGGACTCAAGGGATGGATTTGATTGGGGCTCTCAGCGGCGGCGCAGCACCGTGATTGATACGAAACGCTGATGGTCTCGCTGGGCCTTGAACTCAGGGCTGCGGTCTACAACGGTCAGCGAGCACCGCCAATGGCGCCTCCCCAGGACCGCCCCGACCTGGAGGTCCGTGACCAAAGGATCTTTGGTCACCGATTGGCTCCGCCCGAAAACGTTGATGTTGCCGTCCAGAAAAGCATTGTAAGCCACGTATCGCCGGTCGGCCCGGGCGAAGAGGTAGGCCTCCCAACGGCGCTCCTTATGAGAGGGAGCCCACGCTTCAAAGGGAGGAGTCTGATGATAACTCGCCAAGGCGACCCCCGGGGGACCCTCCGGCTCGGGAGGCGGAGGGGGGGACGGGATGGTGAGGTCGTCCGGGAAGTCGTTTGGAACGTTGTAGCCGAACCGGACCGTGGCCCCTACGCTCGCCTGAACGTTGACGGTCCCGAAGGCCGCGTTGAGTTGGGGCACCAAGTCGGCGCGCAGGCCGCATGGCGTCTGGCGGTCGAGCCACCGCTGCCTTCGCTGATAGAGTACCTGAAGGCCCGGCTGGTTATTGATCTGGTGGCCCCAACCTTTGGGGTCGGGAGGCGTGTCGCTGTTCTTGATCGACCTGAGCAGGGCGTGCCACCGGCTCTGGACAGGCTGTCCCAAAGCCAGGGAGCCACCCACGTCGCCGGCGTCGATCTCCAGGCTGTGCTGCTGGTCGGGATTGCTGAGGGTGAGAACGTTGCCATAGTAGAGCCATGCCCCGTAGGGGCGTTGACTCCTGAGCAGGCGCGAGGTCCGGAGGTCGTTGGGCGTGTAGATGTTCTGGCCGAATGTCCAGGCCGTCTCGTAATTGAAACAGGATCTGTTGCTCTCGTCTTGACGACAGAGATGCACCTGATCGAGGACAGGTTGAATCCACCGCGTCCGATGCGCCCATCGGGGGAGCCCGTCCTTGCCGAAGCTCTTGGTGAGGCGGATGCCGTTGGTATAGTAGCGGTCCGTTTTCAGGAACGAATCGTTCTCTACATAGAGAGTCCAACTCGCCGGCTGGCCTGGCCCAGCCTCTTGGTCGGAAAAGGGGCTGGCTCTCAACGGAATACTGGTCAGCAGGCAAGTGCACAGCAGGATCGATCGGCCGGACATCGTCATGACTCGCCTCGCTTTCCAGTCCTCAGAGTATAAAGAGAGACGGACCGGAACGGAAAGCTCCCGCAAGTCAGAAGTCCGAGATCGAGACTTGCTCAAATGCAGGCATTCCTATCTCAGGCTTTGACATATTGGATTCCCCCTTCTAAGCTTTCGCCAAGCTCCAATTCAAAAGAAGGGTAAGCCATGCAACTTGAAGTCTTCGAGGCTGCGGTCTATGGCGCAGCGGCCAAATCCAGTGAAGCTCCTCAGGAGTCGGCCAAGGCATCGCAAATTCCCAAGCTTGACGCCAGCGTTGCTCTCTGGCTGATGCTCTTCGTGTTCGGTGGCGGGCTCCTCGCCCTATATTATGCGGGGGTCGGCTATTTCCCAGAGGTCTCCTGGCAGGACGCTCTGACTTATCTTGCCCTGATGACGATCATCGGGGGCAGCCTTCTTGTAGCCTACAGCTTTCTTCTCTTTGTGCCTGGGGTCATCTGGTCGGAGTTCCTGATCTGCGACGATCAGCTCAAGCAAGTGTTGGCGATGGATGCTCGTCCCTGGGAGCCCTGTGTCCTGTCGGTTATGAGGCATATCATTTTCCCCTTTGCTCTCTTCATGGCAGCCTGCCACTTTCTCCTGTACGAGGACGGCCCCGTAGGATTCGTGCCCTTGGGCGCCGCGGCCTCGTTGGCCGCTGTTACCACTCTCCTGGGGAGGGATCTCCGGGACGGGCTCGAGCGAAAAGCTTCGCCGACCCCTGCTGGCAGAACCGCAAAGGCGCTCATCAACGAACGGCTGGCCGTCAGCTTTTTCCACCTTCCCCTCGTGGCCGTTTTCCTTTGCAAGGTCTTCGGTGCTCGTCTAAGCCGTGAGATCCTATATGTTGCTGCTGTCCTTCCGTTGGTAAGCTGCTTTGATCTCCTGGGCTGGGGCCGGCGCCGGCCGGCCGCCTACGGAAAGGGTTTGGTTCCAGACAAGTGGAGCGTGCTCTGCCGGGGACTTCTGGCTTTCGGCAGCGCGGCCCTCCTCAGCCTGGGTGCCCTCTGGTTCTTCTATCGAATCTATAAGGGAGGCGCTTCTCAAGTGGGAGAGGTCCCCTTGAGTCTCTTATTGCTCTGCACTTTGGTGGTGATCGTCACGAACCTCGCCGTTTCGGTGCTCTTCCAAACGTACCGGCGGTCCGCCCTTCTGGCGAGTTTCCTGTCCGCACTGCTGCTCCTGGGAGCGGGGGAGCTTCTGGGTTCGGAGCCCAGGGCGACCCTCCCTGCGAAGATTATGGAGGAATTCGGATTTGGTGGTCAGAACGCGACCTTGGTACTGACCGAAAGGGGCGGTCGGCTCCTTTGCCAGCAGGAGGTTCCCGTCCAGTTCGAAGAGCGAAAACCGGAGAAGAATGGGGACACCGCCTCTGGAGTCAAGGAAGGGGATCCTGCCTCCGGGAAAACTGGCGAAGGCAAGCCGCGGTACGAAGGCCTTTTTGCGCGGACCTCCGGAATGACCATCCTCTCCCGCCTCGGCTCCGAGTACCTGCTGCGCTACGAGGCGCAGAATCGGAACATCACTCTGCCGAAGGGAGACGTCATATCCTGGGCGACCAGTCCAAAGAATCACGAGATAGCGATTCAAAATGGCTGCAAGCGGTATGAAGCGACCGACCCCGCAGGAAATGCCTCGCCCTCGATCGAGAAAGCGCAATGACGCGGTAGCTGTCCACGGTTTCGGCGAAGGCCTGTTCCTCAGGCTCCGCCCACGATAGGATGCCTCCGTTCAGTTGGCGTCGGTCCGTCTCCTACATCGCCGGAGGATTCCAGATGCGTCGATTCGCCCTTGCCGTCCTGCTGTCCGCGACCGGTCTGGTGGCTCCGCTCGCCGGTCAGACCCGCGTTCCCGCCGAGCTCAAGCCTAGGCTCGAGCAGCCCATCGACGCCGAGGCCACGGCGAAGATCCGCAAGTACACGACGGCGCCCGAGTTCAACTCGCCGCTGACCGACTATCTGCCGGCGTCGGCGACTGTGCCGGCCCCCAGCGCCGTGCTCGGCGACGTCTCCGGAGCGCCGGGGATCCTGCCATACACCGCGGACGTCAACCGCTACTTCCGGATGCTCGCCGCAGCCAGCCCGCGGGTGCGGGTGGTCTCGATCGGCTTGAGCGAGGAGGGGCGCGAACGGATCGCGGTGGCGGTCAGCTCGGAAGCGAACCTCGAGCATCAGAAGGAGAACGAGGCCCGCCTCGCCCAGCTCGCCGATCCGCGCCTCCTCAGGCTCGACGACGCCAAGGCCGAGGGCCTGATCAACGCCAGCGTGCCGGTCTACTACATCACCGGCACCATCCACTCTCCCGAGACCGGCGCGCCCACCGCGCTGATGGAGCTCGCCTATCGCCTCGCGGTCGACGAGAGCCCGTACATCCGCGCCATCCGCGAGCATGTGATCACTCTGATCACGCCGGTCGTCGAAGTCGACGGCCGCGACCGCATGGTGGACGTATACCGCTGGCATCTCGCCCATCCCAAGGCCATCCCGCCCCACCTGGTCTACTGGGGGCACTATGTGGCGCACGACAACAACCGCGACGCCATGGGGATGACCCTCTCGCTCACCCGGCAGGTGCTCGACACCTATCTCGGCTGGCACGCGCAGGTGCTGCACGACCTCCACGAATCCGTGCCCTTCCTCTACGACAACACCGTGGGCGACGGTCCCTACAACGCCTGGATCGATCCCCTGCTCACCAACGAGTGGCAGCTCTTCGGCTGGATGAACGTGGCGCAGATGACCAAGTTCGGGATGCCCGGCGTCTTCACCCACGGCGATTTCGATACCTGGAGCCCGGGCTATCTGATGTTCCTGGCGGCGATGCACAACGGCGTTTCGCGGCTCTACGAGACCTTCGGCAATGGCGGCGCCGACACCGAGAAGCGCGAGATTCCGGCGGACCGGGCGTCGCGCACCTGGTACCGCCAGGACCCTCCGTATCGCAACGTCCTCTGGTCGCAACGCAACAACAATAATTACGAGGAGACCGGCCTCCTGGTCTCGCTGGCATTCGTGGCCGAGAACCGCGATCTGCTGCTGCGGAATTTCTGGGAGAAGAGCAAGCGGTCGATCGTGAAGCCCGAGCGGGAAGGGCCGGCGGCGTACGTCTTTCCCGCCGACGACCGGCGGCCGGGCGCGCAAGGCGAGCTCCTCCGCGTCCTGCAACGGCAGCACG